>CAIPTO010000131.1 GCA_903867985.1 uncultured Elusimicrobia bacterium
CGCGTCGGGCATGGCGGTGTCTATCGAGGAAGAAACCCAGTTAAGAAGTTCGTTGCGGACTTCGTTAAGGCCGGCGGCGTTCTCTATGTTGGTTATGCCTTTGCCCTGCTGTATCGCTTTTGCCAGGCCGGAAAGCTCCTTCAGGTACGTCATGCGCTGGTTTCCCGGGATATAATACATGACCAGGAGGTGGACCTTCTTGTTATCGGGGGCGCCGTAATCTATGCCGGCAGGGCTCCAGCCTATTACGGAGAAAAGTTCCGCGTCTCCGTCCACACGGATGTGCGGGCAGGCCCAGCCCATGCCGATGGCGGTATTGGCTTTGCTCTCGCGCTCCAGTACGCCTTCAGCTATGTCAACCCGGGAATTGACTTCCGGTATGGCTTCAAGGATGCTTGCCATGTACCGAAGCGCTTTGTCTTTGTCGGTCTCCGGCAGTTCTATCAGCCGCCCGTCCTGCAGTGCAGTCAATATGCTTTTCATGATTTTTAATCCTCGCCGAATTTGCGGTAAAACCAGACTTTTACTTTATGCGTAAGGACCGCGTATGTGATTATAAAACCGGTTATCCATAGCCAGTAGGCGCCGGGCAGCGGAACGAAGCCCAGCTTGTCCGCGAAATGCGAATAGGGCAGAAAAACGCCCACGGTTATCACCATGACCGTCGCGAATACCAACGGCAGGCTTGGCGCGCTCTGGAAGAAAGGGATCTTGCGGGTACGGATAATGTGCACTATAAGCGTCTGCGTCAGAAGTGATTCCACGAACCAGCCGGTGTGGAAAAGCTTTTCAAGGTGGAGCTTATCGGCCAGGGGAGTGGAGGGATCGGAGAAGGCGATGCAGCCGAAGACATAAAGCATCAGAAAATATGTGGCGTAGTCAAAGATGGAACTGATCGGGCCGATGAAGAGCATGAATTTTTTTATGTTGCCGATGTTCCATTTTTTCGGCTTCTTGAGATATTCCTCATCGACCCTGTCGGTCGGAATGCCGGTCTGGGAGATATCGTACAGCAGATTGTTCAGCAATATCTGTATGGGCGCCATGGGCAGGAAGGGCAGGAAATAACTTCCCCCCACCACGCTGAACATGTTGCCGAAGTTGGAACTCGCGCCCATCTTTATATATTTGGTGATATTGCCGAAGACCTTGCGCCCTTCTATTATCCCGTCCTCAAGCACATTTAGATTCTTTTCCAGCAGTACGATGTCGGCTGATTCTTTGGCCACATCCACGGCCGTGTCTACCGATATTCCCACGTCGGCCAGGTTCAGGGCCGGGGCGTCGTTTATGCCGTCGCCAAGGAAGCCGACTACGTGGCCGGCCTTTTGCAGAGAAGCTATTATCTGTTCCTTCTGTGAAGGCGAAAGTCTGGCGAAGATTACGCCCTTCTCAGCGGCCGCCGTTACTTCGTCCTCTTTCATTACCGAAAGCTGTCCGCCGACAATGATGTTATCGGCTGACAGCCCCACGTCTTTGCAGACTTTAGCCGTCACCAGTTCGTTATCGCCGGTCAGGATCTTTATGCTGACGCCCATTTTCTCAAGCCCGGCCAGCGCCTGCCGTGCCGAGTCTTTGGGCGGGTCGAAAAAAGCCAGGTAGCCAAGCAGTATCAGATCTTTCTCGTCCTGCACGCCGAAGGTCGTCTTGTCGGTAGGGAATTCCTTATAGGCGACCGCCAGCACGCGGTATCCGTCGCGGCTCAGGCGTTCGTACTCCTCCAGCAGGTCGCGTTTTATTACGTCCAGGAGCGGCATAACCTCGTCGTCCAATTGGTAGGAGGCCGCCGCGTTGTAGATGTCTTCAACCGCGCCTTTTGTTATCATCACATGGGACTTTTCGTATTCTATGATGACCGACATTTTTTTGCGCTGAAAATCGAAAGGGATCTCGTCCACTTTCCGGCAGCTTTTCTCAACATCCAGTTCGGTGTGGGACAGGATAGACCTGTCCAGCAGATTGCGCAGGCCTGTCTGGTAATAGCTGTTCATGTAGGCGTAGCGGAGCACATCCTCGCTTGGCCGGTTGGTTACATCCACGAACTTCTCAAGGATAATGCGGTCTTGCGTAAGTGTGCCGGTCTTGTCGGTGCAGAGTATATCTATCGCGCCCAGGTTCTGTATGGAGTTCAGCCGTTTGACTATGACCTTCTTTTTAGACATTACCAGGGCGCCCTTTGAAAGGTTGACTGTCAGTATCATCGGCAGCATTTCGGGAGTCAGCCCCACAGCCACCGACATGGAGAAAAGCAGGGCGCTGAGCCAGTTGCCCTTGGTAAGGCCGACTATCAGGAACACGCAGCTTACCATCACTACCATGAAGCGTATCATCAGCCAGGTGAAGTCGGCTATCCCTTTGTCAAAACTGGTCATGGTCTTGTTCTCGGCAAGTTTGGCCGATATGGAACCCAGGTACGTGCGCTCTCCGGTGTTGACGGCTACGCCCCGGGCCGCTCCGCTGATAACATGGCTCCCCTGGAAGGCCGCGTTGGCCAGTTCTATTATGCCGGCCGGAGCGGGGCCGGAATATTCGGCGGTTTTTTCAATAGGCATAGATTCGCCGGTGAGCGCGGATTGGCTCAAAAAGAAATCCTTGGCGGAGATCAGGCGGATATCGGCGGAGATCATAGCGCCGGCGTGCAGGACCACGATGTCTCCGGGCACCAGTTCTACGGTGGGGATCTCGGTCTCTTTCCCGTCCCGGATGACAAGCGTGTTGGCCTGCACCATTTTTTGGAGTTGCTCCACGGCCCGGCCGGACCGCGTTTCCTGGACGTAGGAAAGTATAACGCTCAGCAGTACCATAGCTCCCACCACCACGGCGGAGCGGATGTCCCCCACCCACAGGGAAATTGAGCAGATAACCAACAGTTGGACCGCCAGAGGGTTCTTGAATCTCTCCAGTATTTCAAAAATGAAAAACCGTTTTTCCTTACGGGATATCGCGTTAAAACCGTATGTATCGCGGCGCATCCCGGCCTCGCGCGCGCTTAATCCCTCTTTTGAGGTGGTAAGCCGGGTCAGGGAGTCTTCGGCGGGGAGGGCGCACATCGCTAAAAGATTTTTGTCACTTTCGGTCACGCCGGAGGTCTGCTGCTTAACGCTTTGGCGGACCAGAGAGGGGAGCATTTTGATGAAAGGAAACTTCATATACATGAATTATATATATTTAGACGCGCAGGCGCATATGATCCGGGTAAATCCCGCGCAATTTGCGTCAGTTTGCCGGCAAAGGTAGTTGCAACTTTTATATAATTCCCTCATGAAGACTTTGGAAATATTCCTTATCGCTCTGGGCCTTGCCATGGACGCCTTCGCTGTTTCCATCGCCAGCGGCGCGACCGTAAAAAAGCTTGAGCCGCGCAACGCTCTAAAGATGGGGCTATTCTTCGGAGGGTTTCAGACTTTAATGCCGGTGATCGGATGGTTCGCGGGCATAGGGATGAAAAGTTTTATCACCGGTTGGGACCATTGGCTGGCCTTCGGCCTGCTGACCCTGGTGGGCGGTAAGATGATCTATGAGGCGATGTGGATCAAGGAAGATGAGCTGCGCGGCGCGAAGAAGTGTCCTTTTGATACCGGCGTCCTGTTAATTCTTGCACTGGCCACTTCCATAGACGCGCTGGCGGTGGGTATTACCTTTTCCGTCCTGAGCGTGTCAATTATTCTTCCGGTTATTATTATCGGGCTGGTGACCTTTATTTTGTCGGCGGCCGGCGTGCAGATAGGAGTGCGGGGCGGTCATTTTTTTGAAAATAAGATAGAGATAGCGGGCGGCCTGATCCTGATCGGGATCGGGGGTAAGATACTTGTCAGTCATTTGTAATTTTAAAGGATAGCGGCGTTTGTGGGTCAGCGCGGAAGCCACTTGGCGGCGGCTTTTTGTAATTCCGACCAAGCGGGGTGGAAAATTGCATCCCCCTTTCCATTTTCTCCGGAGCCTGTCTCTATAGGGCTCCAGTAAGGTTCAGCCGCCATCGGCGACCACCATTGCGGTTGGGTTTCCCCGTCCATGAACCAGCCTTTGGGATTCCAGAACCAGCCGAAAGCGAGTACTACATCCGCCCCCGATCTGAAACAGCGGTCAAACAGCCGCTTGAAATATTCGGCCTGCGAATCCGGCGAAAAACCGCGCACGAGCGGCGCCCTGGCGTATCCGGCTTCTATCACCCATACCGGCCGTTCTCCTGCGAGTTGCTTGGCCTCGGCTACGATATCAGCCATGCCGGCGTCCCTTAGCGGTATGCCGAATAAATAGTTCCCATAAAGATCCACGCCTATAATATCTATTCCGTCTTCGCCGGCCGTTTTGATATAGCTTTTCCACTCCACCATCATTGTTGAGTAATTCTGCGTGGTCCGTAAAACAACGCCGCGCTTTGCCCCCTCGTTATGGACCACCCCGGCGAGTTCCCGCAGCAGTCGGCGCTGAAACGCTTTATCGCCCCAGGAAGATTCGCTGATCCGCCAGTTGGTTCGAGCGTGGTTCTTTGCCGCGTTTATCTCGTTTTCAACCTGCCAGACAAAAACCCTGTCAGCGTATCTGCGCACGCCGGCCCCGACCAGCCATTTAATGAGCGTCACATACAGATCCCGCCCAAGCCTGTCCGGCGAAACCTGAATGACGGTCCCGTCTTCCATTACTGCCAGCGGGGCTTCTTTCCGGTAGCCGCAGCCGGTAACCAGAAGAAGCTTTATGCCTTCGTCCGTGAAAGCTTTCACCAGGGCGTCCATCCCCGTCCAGCGCCCGTTTTTTGAAAGCTCCTCTGTCATGGAATCCAAAAGCGCGGGATTGCCCGCCGCCTGTCTGAGGCGCGCCATGTCCGCTTGGGAAATGATCGGCAGCGGTTCGTTCAGAGGGAGATGGGGCCTGTAATGCGTGCCCCCGGACTCTTTTATCAATTTTGCTATCTGCGGAAGAGAAAAATGCGGAATGTCAAAAGGGGAGCCTGAATGCGAGATGCCTATTCCCTCAACTTTACGTGTAGGCGGAAGATCAGGGTATTGGCCGATCATCGGTCTGCCGGCAGGCATAACCGGCTCGTAAACCGCTTGCCTCGCGCCGGAAAGCTGAGCGGTGAAATCAGCGTCGGAGGAAACGGGAAAATCGGCGGCGAATAAGGAGCTTGCGCAAACTCCCGGTAATACAATTGAAAATAAAATAGAGATTTCTTTAATATCCATAACCACTCTTATCTTAGCCGGGCCGGCCGCCGGGCTTTTCCGGTATGATGAAAATAGCGATTATATAGGCTACTATACCCGGTATTATAGCCGTGAAGACTGCCAAAAATATATAGCCCAGCCTGAGCAGCACGGGATCGACATTGTAATACTCGCCCAAACCGCCGATGACGCCGGATATCACCCGGTTCTCTTTACTTCTGTAAAGTCTCTTCATGGATCGGCTTCCGTACATAATCAATATTCTACAATATCCCGTGCCCCAAATTCTCCGCTAAGATAACAATTCGGGCGGAATAATTCCGGGCTTTGATAGCCGGTTCAATACGATGTTTTTTACCGGCTGGCCGGCAATTTTTTCGGATTCTTTATACGGCAGAGCGCCCCTATTGGAAGGATGGCGGCGGAGTATTATCGGGGGTGGCAGCCATGGGTGGGATCGGCCGAAGGAAGAACCGGCGCGTAGTCGCCGGGCTGCCGTAGGCCGATGGGCCCTATGGCTGACAGGACCACAAACCGACAACCCGCCGCCATTTTTCCATTGTTCACCCAATTAGTGAAATCTTCTCATTAATGACACAGGCTCGTCATGTGAGAATCAGGACCTGGGCTGGATGCGCATAGGGCCGCGAAAATTGTAATATATAAATATGAGCGACTATGACGTGCTTATCATTGGCGCCGGGATCACCGGCGCCGCTATCGCCCGGGAACTTTCCAAATTTAAATTAAAGATCCTCCTCCTGGATAAAGAGGCTGAACCTGCTTTCGGCGTCTCAAAGTCAAACAGCGGCATAATCCACGCCGGCACTCAGAACCCCCCCGGTTCCCTCAAAGGCCGCTTGTGCGTGGAAGGCAACCGCCTGATGCGTGAAGAGATGGCTAAAGACCTGGGCCTGCATTTCATCCAGTGTGGGCAGCTCATAGTTATCTTTGACCTTAAAGACCTGCCTGAGCTGGAAAAGATCCGGCTGGAAGGCGAGACGCTGGGAGTGGAGGACCTGCGGATAGTGGACCGGCTCTGGCTGAACGCCCACGAGCCCGGCCTGGGCCCCGAAGTGCAGGCCGCCCTGTATGTGCCCTCGGCCGGTATAATAAGCCCTTACCGCTTTGTTTACGCGCTGGTTGAGAACGCCGTCAGGAACGGCGTTGAACTTAAAACTTCCCATAAAGTCACGGCTATAAAGCGCCTGAAGGGCGGCGAGCCAGGCTTTGAAGTGACGGCCGCGCGACAGGTATTCAGGACCCGGTTCCTGGTAAACGCCGCCGGACTTTTCGCTGACGAAGTGTCGGCGCTGGCCGGCGGGGCCGATTTTAAGATCACCCCCCGCAAAGGTGAGGAATATCTTCTGGATAAAAAGCGGGAGCATATCGCCAACCATATTATTTTCCCCCTGCCCACGCCGGATTCCAAGGGAATCTTGATAATCAGGACTTCGGACGGCAATCCGATGATAGGCCCTACGGCTCACGCCACTGAAGATAAAGGCGACCTGTCCACCACGGACGAGGGCCTGGCCGAGGTGCTTGCCGGCGCCCGCCGCATGATGCCCACTATCTCTAAAAGCGACATCATCGCTTATTTTTCCGGTTTGCGGCCGGTTTGCGGACACGACTTTATCATCCGCCATGAGGACAAAGCCCCGGGCTTGGTCAATGTCGCCGGGATACAGTCTCCGGGCCTTACCGCCGCGCCTGCCATCGCCAATCACGCGCGGGATATCCTGGCGGATAACGGTCTTGAACTCATCCCCCGCAAGGATTTTCACCGCAACCGCGAAAAGCCGGTCCACCTTTTGCAGATACCGCTTTCAAAGACCAGGGAACTGATAAAAAAAGAACCCGCTTACGGCGACATAGTCTGCCGCTGCGAGATGGTTTCGGCACAGGAAATACGGGACGCCATAAAGCGCGGCGCCAGGACTTTGGACGGGGTTAAGTTTCGCACCCGGGCGCAGTCCGGACGCTGTCACGGCGGTTTCTGCACAACCCGCATTGTGAAGATCATGCAGGAAGAACTTGGACTCCCGGTGGAAGAGATAACCAAACGCGGCCCCGGCAGCGAACTCATCATGGACGAAAGGAAGTGATATGGCAAACGTCAATAAACAGAAGATAATTTATATGCGCTCGACTTCCCGCAAGGACAAAAGAGCGATAAAAATGATTACCGGCGTGCCGGTGACCCGCAAGCAGGTGTATTTTGACCTGTACCTCAACTGACCAAGTGGATAGTGTAGAGTGAAGAGTGCTTAGTGGATAGTGGGGAGTTGCGGAGTTTTTTGCGCGGACAAAGCATATGACGAAACGGGAACTTGTTATCGTGGGCGGAGGGCCGGCAGGCATGGCCGCCGCTTTAGCCGCCAAAGAGAGCGGTGTGCGGGACATACTTCTCCTTGAGCGCGACCAGCATCTGGGCGGCATTCTTAATCAGTGCATTCATCCCGGTTTCGGCCTGCACCGGTTCAAGGCTGAGCTCACTGGCCCGGAATACGCCGACCGTTTTATAAAAATGGTCAAAGATTCGCCCGAAATTCAGGTCAGCCTGCGCTCGTTCGTGGTTAAACTGACCGGAGATAAAAAGATCTCTTATCTGAAGCCCGGGGCGCTGGAAGAGATAGAGGCCGGCGCTATCATCCTAGCGACCGGCTGCCGCGAGCGCACCCGCGAAATGATCCCCATCCCCGGCTCCCGCCCGGCCGGCATCTATCCCGCCGGCCTCGCGCAGAAAATGATAAACATGGAAGGCTGGATCCCCGGAAAAGAGGCCGTCATAGTCGGTTCCGGGGACATAGGGCTCATCATGGCCAGGCGCATGGTGCTGGAAGGGATGAAGGTTAAAGCGGTCATCGAGATACAGAAAACCAGCCGCGGGCTTGTGCGCAACGTGGTTCAGTGCCTTGAAGATTACGGCATCCCCCTCTACCTGAGCCACAAAATTACCAAGATCTACGGCGCGAACAGGGTGGAAAAAGTCGGCGTGGTGGAAGTGGATGAAAATTTCAATGAAAAGCCGGGCACGGGTTTTGAACTCTCGTGCGACACCGTGCTGATCTCCGTCGGTCTTATACCTGAGAACGAGCTTCTTGAAATGGCCGGTGCCGCAATAGACCGCGTCACCAATACCCCGGTCGGCCCTGAGGTGAATCTGACGTCCATACCGGGGATCTTCGCCTGCGGCAACGCGGCTAAAGTTTACGATCTGGTGGACTGGGTCAGCCGTGACAGCGAAAAAGCCGGTAAGATGGCGGCTGAATATTTAGGAGGCAAAGCGCTTTAGATGCAAAGCGAACGAGCAATTTAGATGCAAAGCCGTTTAGATGTAAAGCACTTCGGACTCTGTAAACTTTGCATCCTTGCATCTAAATAGCTTTACCTATTTATGCATCGTGATTTGGAAGTATCATGAATAAAATAATGACCTGTATTGAATGTCCTCAGGGGTGCCGAATGACGGTAGACGTCGATGGCCGCCGAGTCATCTCCGTTGCCGGGCATAAATGCCCCCGCGGCGAGAAGTACGCCACTCAGGAAGTGGAAGCCCCAATGCGCACGCTGACCACGGCGGTGCTGACCAGGGGGCTTGAACTCAAAATGCTTCCGGTGCGAACCAATAAACCCATTCCTAAGGAAAAACTGCTTGCGGCTATGGACGCCGTGAAACGGATAACCCTCACCTCCCCGGTGAAGACAGGTTCCGTTATAGCTGAAAATTTTCTGGGTTTGGGAGCCGACCTGATAGCCACCCGCGACCTCGGTAAGAAATCACCAGCCACTAATCACTAATCACCAGGCACTACCATTATCCCCCTTCCGGGTTTGGCATTGGTTTAATAAAGACTACAATTGGAGCAGGCGACGGGGGATCTGGGTTAGCAAAACCCTCCGGGATGGAGTCCGCCGAAGACGGACGACAGTTCTTCGCCTGAGGCTTGCGCAGCGACGAAGGCGGGTGGAGCCTTGTGACACTGGGCCCGCACGGGAGTAGCGGCCACGGTGTGGCCGACTACGGTTTTGCGTTCCAGTCCCCCGCCACCTGCGAACCTGTTTAGGTGTAATTATTCCCCGCTGTTGACGATGGGTGCTGGCGGAGGTTCGGGGAGCTGCGCACGCTCAGTGGCCCGCTCTTTGGCGTCAAATTCGGCCTGCAGGACCGGCGGCATAAAGTCGCGGTCGGTGTATTTCCTCTTTTTGGGCGGCGGCGGGGGCGGCGGAGGCGGAACATCTTGCGGCGGATCGGGTACCGTTTCGGCCAGCTGCGTCCATTTGCCGAAAAACTGCCGGTAGAAAGCCAGAAGAAATGAGGCGGCGGCAAGGCCTATAAAGATTATGGAGAAGAATTGTACGGACTGTCCGAAAGCGAATTTCCCCGCGGACGCGCCGGGTATATCGTCCATCTTCAGAATTGAGCCGAAGGACAGCATCCCCAGGCCTATAAGCAGATTTATCCACCAGGGCGTCTTTACCAGTATGATTATGGGTGATTCTCGCATACTTGGGTTGTTCAGGCTGGCAAATTATTAGCTTTGTTCAATTTTGCGATCAGCGTTTTTGTGACCTTTAATCTGTACCAGTGGGTGGTAGCCGGCGTGCAATTGTGATGGGGAGGGCAGATTTTTTTGAACCCCAAGCGCACATGGCAGCAGGTGGTCATAAGATTGTCGTCGTGGCAGCTGTACCAGACTTCTTTGGCGCCGTTGCTGATTGCGTAGGCGATACGGATATTGGTGAGGGCTTTGGCTATGCCCTGCTCGCGGAATTCGGCCTTCACGCGCAGGCTGTCCATGATCCATTTATCGTCTTCATGGTATATTTCCGAATGGCCCACGATGGTTTTGCCGTTATAGGCGGCGAAATAGGCGTGTTCCGGCTTCGGGTCGTGTTTGGGGTTAGGGCAGTCCGCGTATAGGGCGTTGAACTGGCGTTTCCAGCCGGCGTCTTCCGATGTAACCCTGCGTATTTGGATAGCGTTAGTGTCAAATGTCATTTATGTGAACCCGGATTTATTATAACAAAAAGGTGCGGGGCGGTTTCTTATACCGTGGCGGCGCGGCTTAAGCTCGGCGGATGAAACTGCTATAATAAATATTCACGTATGAGAAATTACGCTTTTTTAATCATTCTGCTCATCCTCGCCTCTACGGAGCCGCGGGTCTGCGCCCAGAACACCGGGCAGAGGCTGGGCAAGCTTGAGAACCGCGTCGGAAAAATAGAGAAGCGCGTGACTGTTATTGAGGAAGGACGGGGGCAGTCTCGGGCCGCGGACGAACAGGCGAATATTAATGTCCAGCCTCTCAGCGTCGCGCTGGTGAGCAAGAAGCAGGCGGTGGGCGGCGGCCAGATCGGGACTAAGATGGTGCTTGAATTTAAAAATCTGGCAAGCTACACGATAAGCGGTTTTTCTGGGACGCTGGTGTTCAAGCCGGAGGGCTGTGATATTTATGTGCGTAAGATGTCGTACGCGCACGCTATCGGTTCAGGAGAGACAGCGCAGATAGAAATGATAATACGCAGTGATCAGGTAAATCAATATCTTAAATTTGTAAAAGCCAGGACTGTTAAAGTCGTTCTCATAAACCAGCAGCTTCACGAATAGCTCCCAATAATTATAATTTGAAGTCGTTGCCTCTGCTTACGGCTTCGGGTTGCTGGTACCAGGGTATGTTTCTTTCCACACGTTGTCAATCTGGACGGACGAATCTTTTGGTTCCACTACCGGTGGATCCTTGCTGATGTCAACTGTTACTCTGTCATGGTATATCTGATTTTTCGCGTCATTCCCCGTATAAGTGACGACCCAGTTGCCATCAGCACCTTTCGCATAAGTCGGATTTGGCGTGCTCCTATCCTTATCTTTGTAATACTCGCCACCCTTGCCGCAGCCATCGGGACAAAAGGTCCCTTTGGGCGGCGGGGTTGTTGCCACATCTATCACTTTTTGAGGCGGCATTTCCACGGGTTTCCCGGTTTTTACATCCTTCGCTTCCGGCTGCTGGCTGCCTACTTGTCCGACGGCGCTTTTAAGCGCGTCTTTAGCGGCGTCAGCGCCCTCTTTGCCGTTCATTTTTGCCAGATTGGCGTCTTTGGCTTCGGACTCAAGGTCCTTGACCGGCGTGGGTCTCAGTGTGGATATATCATTTGATTTCAGGTTGCCTATCTCGCCGCTCTTTATGGTGTCAAGTTTCACCAGTCCGGATTTGGCATAGGCAAAATTATCGCTTTTCCCCCCCGACCCGGCTCCGAAGGCCGTGCCCCATTTAGACTTACCGACCATGGCAGAATCTGACCTCAAGCCCTCACCCATGCTTGCCTTGGCGCTGGCTAAAGCGTTAAAGGCTGCGCCGCGTCCCTGGGAGCCGCCCCTACCGCCAGCCTGTCCCGCGGATATTTTGGCGTTTCCGGCGCCCTCCCCGGCTGAGAACTGTGAAGCGCTTCCCGAAGTCTGGCTTCCGCCGCCACCCCCGGCCATTGAGCCGGAGCTAGAGCCGCCCATTCGTGGGATAACGGTTGCCTTGCCCGGAGATGAGGAGCCGGCGCCTTTGGCGTCGCTGCCACTGCCAGAAGCGTCGGGCTTGGCCATCCAATCCGAGATATCCGCGCGCGGTTTGAATAGATTGGGATCCAGGCCCCTGTCCCTCAGCGGAACGGGTTTCTCGCTGTCGCTCAGCCCAAAATACTGAAACAGGGGCAGAACGGCCGCCCTCTCGGCAAAGCCGTATGAGAATCCGCCTTTATTTTCGCCCCGAAGATCTCCCAATCCCTGGAAAATAAAGAACGTGAAGATACCGCCGCCAACTACAAGGAAGAACACCACGAGAACAATGAGAGTTAGTTTTTGCCTGCTTCTATTGTCGCTCATAAGATTCCACCCCGCAGCGCTTTAAATAACACCTACCGTATCCCCCGCATCCCCTGGTAAAGAGGCCGGAAAATAAAGTTTTCCTATACTCATAGTCTAGCAGAGGAATCCCCCAATTTCAAGGGCTAATCCGATGCGCCACAAACCTTAAATATTTATGTTCCCAACAGGGCCTGCGGTATTCGTAAACGTAAATAAAGAACATTGCATGCAAATCAATGGAGCGGATGCCGGGGGATCTGGGTTAGCGAAACCGTACCGGAGCTCGGCGCTTGCATAAGCGCGCCGAGCGAGTGGAGCTTTGCGACACTGGGCCCGATCCGGAAGTGCGGCCACGGTGTGGACGACACTGGTTTCGCGTTCCAGTCCCACGGTATTCCCGCGAACTTGCAGGCATGCCATTACCTTAAAACTTATTAGTGCTTGTTATCGGAGGGGTTGCGCGCTTCGAGCTTATCCATGGCGCTTCTAAGATCGTCAATGAGCGTCTTAAAAGAGGCCAGTTTGCCCTCAAGTGCGTCCAAAGCCGCGGTGCCGTCGGCGCTTCTTCGCTCCTGCTCCGCGATCTTTGATGAGAAACTTGAAAAATAGACTTCCATCTCGGTCATCTTTCGCATACTGGCGCGCACTTCGGCAACGGAGACAAAATTATGGCTCAGTATCTCTAAACCGGCAGCCAGCTCCGCCTTAAGCCCGGCTTTCATCCTCTCAAATTCCTCCACCGAAATTGCAGGCTGCGGCGGAGCCGGGGGCTCGGGCCGCGGGGCTGAAAATTCCATTAACTTAAGTTCCAAAGCCTCTATGCGCGCCCTGGCTTTTTCCAGTTCCAGGCCGTGCGCGCGCTCGGATTCTGACTCGGCCTGCTGCTTCTTTACCTCGGCCAGAAATTCCGTCATCTCGCGGCGGGATTCTTTTCTAGCCTCTTCACGGCCTTTCAGTTCATAAGCGAAAGCCAGCCCTTTTTCCTGCGACTCGCGCAGCTTCCCCTCCATCTCATTTATCTTCTGCTTCAGATAGTTGAGCAGTTCCCTGTCCTGCGAAGGTGGCGGCGGCGGAACCGGCCTTTTGGGTCCGGCTTCCCGCGGCATACTGTCAACGCCGGAAGTTTTGGCGTCTAAATTTATGTTGTCGCGGTCTGATTGGTTTTTCAACGGAGCCGCGGCTTTTGGCGCCGGAGGAGGAACCGGCGCTGGGACCGGGACGGAGCGGAAAACGGAGAAAAGCGAACTGCCTTCCCCCTCCCCTTCCCCGGAGAGGCCTTTAGATAATTTATCGTCTCTATCTTCCATATTCAAGCTCTTACCGTCTTAAAACTAGGCTTTATTCTCTTTTTCAAGGCCTATGGCGGCCGCTGAAGGGACCGTCGGCTTTTTTATACGGCCGTCGCGTATGAGTTTCCAGGCCGCGGACAGCAGTTCTTCAACCGCTTCGTCTATTTTACTCTCAGGCAGTGCCTCGTATTTTACTGTCTGTTCCAGTAGCTGCCACGCCCGCGCCGATAATTGCCCCTTTAGTCTTTCTTTAGCCTCGTCCGGCATACGCCGGGTCACAACCGCCCACTTCTCTACTGTTATCGCGCCGGACAGCATGGCGAAATCTTTATCGTCCAGCAGGTGCAGGTCCTCCAGCAGAAGCACATGATGCCTGACCTGGCTGGCTACATCAGGGTGGTTTTTTTCCAGATTTTTGAGCAGGCGTTCCTTTGATTTCGAATCCGAGCTGTCTATGATTTCCAGTACCTTTTCGTAGCCGCCTATCGCTCCGCTGAGCCGCCGCTCCAGCTCTTCCTTTATTCTTAATATCATGTCGGGGTCAACGAACCGCACCTTTGCCAAATTGGCCACAACCTCGCCCGCCGTCTCTTCAGGCAGCATCCCGATGAACCGGCTCCTGAGCCCCGCGGGCAGATGTACGGCTATCAGCGAAATATCCGCCGGCATATCTTTGGCCAGTATTTTGACCAGCAGTCCCAGCTTATCCTCTTTAATATTGAAAACCACTCCGTCCGGCGGTGCGGGTTCGATCTGACCCTCCGGGCTGCCGTCAGCCGACGGCTTGTGCTCCAGTTCAGGCGCCTGCGGCGCGTCCTCTCCGTTTTCCAGGGCTCCCACCCCGCCCATTTCCATATCTATCTTCTGCGGCTGTGAAGCTCCAGCCATGTTATTGACCGCGCCCGCCATCTTCAAAAAGCCCAGGCCCACTATTATCATCCCCACTATGGCTATCAACGCCATTATCCCGTACTTCATCAGCATATTAATTGTCTCTGAATTGTACCAGATGGGAGCGAAGCGCGCCCTGGTCACTATCAGTTCGTCACCGCGCGCCGGGTCCATCGCCAGCAGATCATTGACCACTTCCTTCACTTTCTGAACTTCGGTTTCCGGAATATTTTCGTTAAGGATCAGTGATACTGTGAGACGCTTTATCATAGCCTGCGGAAACACCACCTCGCGCAGCATCTTGCCCCATTCCCCGGGCTGCGACGGGTTCAGCTTTGACATCACGGGGTAACCGGGCAGAAGTTCCTGCGCGTCGGCGCCGGTCTCGGGCTTATTAATGTCCTGCCACTTGAACGCCAATTCCTGCGAGGAGTCGTTTGCCGCTTCCGACGACACTCTTTCCTTCGCGGAAAAATCTATCATTGCCTGGATCGCGACTTTAGCCTTGCCGGGCCCCAGCAGGTTCATCATGACGCCTTCAACTTTACGCTCCAGAAAAGTTTCGTAGCGCGCCTTCTCTTCGAGGTTCGCCCCGGCGTTAAGCGGAACTGCCTGCGCGGCCGCGAGGCAGCAGCAAAGCGTCAGCGCGCCGCGGATATAAATGGATGTATGATCTA
>CAIPTO010000132.1 GCA_903867985.1 uncultured Elusimicrobia bacterium
AAACTGATATAATTTACCTATGAACCGTTCTGGAAATGTTTATATTGTGGCGGGCCTAACGGGTCGGGAAAGACCACATTCGCCAGGGAGTTTCTGCCTAATTACGCAAAATGTCCGAACTTTGTAAACGCGGATTTGATCGCGCAGGGGTTGTCACCTTTTGAGCCGCGCATTGCCGCAATTAAAGCCGGAAGACTTGTGCTAAGCCGCATCCATGATTTCACTGAAAGCGGTTCCGATTTCGGGTTTGAAACAACCTTGTCCGGCCGTACGCATTTAAATATGTTTCGCAGGTTAAAAGCCAGCGGGTATCGTATCCATATCTTTTTCCTTTGGCTGCCTGGGGTGGCACTTTCACTGCTTAGGATAAAAGACCGTGTTGTTGACGGCGGGCATAATGTCCCAGTTAATGACGTAAAGCGCCGGTTTACCCGTTCCCTGTCTAACTTTTCCCACACATACCGTCCTTTGTCCGATACTTGGATGCTGTTTGATAATTCGGGTTCCGCGCCTATTCTGGCCGCTAAGGGTAATAACGGACATTGTGTTATTGAGAACAGCGAAATTTATCGGAAAATTGCCGGGGGAGCTGAATTATGAGAAAAAGGTTGTCAATGCAGGATAAAGCCGAACTGGCAATGAAAGCCGCGGTAAAAAAAGTGATAGCGGAGCACAAAAAAACCGGGCGCCCGCTTTCCATCTGGAAAAACGGTCGCGCAGTGCATGTCCCTATCGCTAACTTTTAATCATAAGCCGCCAAAGCGGGGGGAAGGTCGCCGGTGCTCTGTTCTTGGAGACAAAAAAACCGACCTCCTGTTTGTGCATTTCAGCTTTTAAAATACACTTTAAGTCAGCCTAAAAAGTGGTCCGGTTTTCCCGGCTATTATCCCTTTATCCCCGGGCATTCCCCTGCCCCTGCAATGTTATATAATAAGGTTATCAGTGGAGTATAGGGTAAAGCCATTTTTAGGGGTTATTTAATGCCAGCCAGCAATATCACCGTTTCCGTAGTCGGCCTCGGCTATGTCGGCCTGCCCGTGGCGGTAGCTTTTGGGAAAGTCCGGCGAACCATCGGGTTTGATATAAATAAAAAAAGGATTGATGAGCTTAAGGCCGGCTATGATAGGACCAACGAAATATCTCCTGGTGACCTGAAAGCCGCCAATATACTGTTTACAAGCGAAATCGCCGACTTAAAAACCGCTAATTTCCATATAATTGCCGTGCCCACCCCCGTAGACAAGGCCAACCAGCCGGATCTGTCTTTAATGCTGCGCGCGTCCGAGACAGTGGGCAAAGCTTTAAAGCCCGGGGATGTCGTGGTTTATGAATCCACTGTTTACCCCGGCGCGACGGAAGAGGACTGCGCCCCCGTTTTAGAAAAAGCCTCCGGCCTTAAATGCGGCGTAGACTTTAAAATAGGCTATAGCCCCGAACGCATTAACCCCGGTGATAAAGAACACGCTTTCACGAAAATCACTAAGATAGTCTCCGGCCAGGACGCGGAATCTTTGGAAATAGTCGCTTCGGTTTATGGCTCCGTGCTGGCAGCCGGCGTTCACCGCGCCCCCAGCATTAAAGTTGCCGAAGCCGCCAAAGTAATCGAAAACACCCAGCGCGACATAAACATTGCCTTAATGAACGAGCTTGCAATAATTTTTGACCGCCTTGGCATTGATACCCAGGCCGTGCTGGAGGCTGCCGGCACCAAATGGAATTTTCTAAAATTCAAGCCGGGCCTGGTAGGGGGGCACTGCATTGGCGTTGACCCCTATTACCTCACCCACAAAGCCGAAATCGTAGGCTATATCCCTCAGGTTATACTTGCCGGGCGCAGAATTAACGACAGCATGGGTAAATTTCTCGCCCAGCGCACAATTAAAGAGATGATCCGCGCGGGGCATTCCATCAAGGGGTGTACTATAACCGTTTTAGGCCTTACCTTTAAAGAAAACTGCCCGGACCTGCGCAACTCCAAGGTTGTGGATATTATAAGGGAACTGGAAGACTACGGCGTTAATGTGCAGGTCTGCGACCCGGAAGCCGACCCAGCCGAAGCCGCGCATGAATACGGCATTACCTTAACCCCGTTTAAAAAATTAAAGCCCGCCTCGGCAGTGGTATTGGCCGTAGCGCACCAAAGCTTCGGTAAATTGTCCGTTTTGGCGTTGCTGAATTTAATGAATGATAAACCTGTGCTTATTGATGTTAAATCTATGTTTAACCCTGACGTTCTAAAAAACAGCGGCATATCCGTCTGGAGGCTGTGATTAGGCGATTATGAAAACTAAATCAAAAAAATTCGCGCTCATCGGCGCGGCGGGTTACATAGCCCCGCGCCATATGCGCGCCATCCGCGACACCGGTAATAAACTGGTAGCCGCCTTCGATCCCAGCGATTCTGTGGGCGTAATAGACTCCTATCATCCCGACGCGGACTTCTTCACCGAATTTGAACGCTTTGACCGCCACATAGAAAAACTACGCCATGAAAAGAAACTTGGTTTGGACTATGTAACCATCTGTTCCCCTAATTA
>CAIPTO010000133.1 GCA_903867985.1 uncultured Elusimicrobia bacterium
AATGGACAGGCTGTGGAGTTTGGCCAGGTCCTTTTTGTGATAGAGCCCGTGTAGATTCGGTAACCCCTCAACCTGTCCTTTTTTTTAGAAAGAGAAAAGGAAATAAGCGGTAAAGGAAAAATAAAAATGTTTAAGAAAATATTAATAGCTAACAGGAGCGAGATTGCTCTAAGAATAATCAGGGCTTGCAGAGAAATGGGCATTCGTTCCGTAGCAGTCTATTCCAAGGCTGATGAGAATTCTTTTTATGTCAAGCAGGCCGATGAAAGCGTGTGTATAGGCCCCGCGCAGTCCAGCAAAAGTTATCTGAGTATTCCAAATTTGATTTCAGCGGCGGAAATTACCGATGCTGAAGCGATCCATCCCGGTTACGGTTTCCTTGCGGAGAATGCGCATTTTGCCGAAGTTTGCAGGGATTGCGGCATAAAATTTATAGGCCCCACTCCTGAAGCCATCAGAAAACTCGGCGATAAAGTAGCGGCCAAAGATGTGATGAAAAAGAACGGAGTTCCTTGCGTGCCGGGAAGCGAAGGCGCCATAGCGGACGAGAAAGAGGCATTAAAGGTCGCGAAGTCCATAGGCTATCCCGTAATCATTAAGGCCTCGGCGGGCGGCGGCGGCAGAGGCATGAGAATAGCGCACAACGATATTTCCCTGGTAAACGCTTTTCATACCGCGAGGGCGGAAGCAGAAACGGCGTTTTCCAACCCTACCGTGTATATGGAAAAATATATTGAAGAACCGCGCCATGTTGAATTTCAGTTTATGGCGGACGAGCACGGCGGCGCGGTACAGCTCGGCGAGCGCGATTGCACCATTCAGAGGAAGCACCAGAAGCTTGTGGAAGAGGCCCCGTCGCCGATAATGACTCCAAAAATTCGCGAAGAAATCGGCGCCTCGGTCATCAAAGGAATTACGGCCGTGAATTACACCAACGCGGGTACCATGGAGTTCCTCGTTGATAAGCACGGAAAGTTCTACTTTATGGAAGTGAACACCCGCATCCAGGTCGAGCACGGCGTAACGGAAACCGTGATGGATGTGGACCTGATCAAAGAACAGATACGGGTGGCTTTCGGGGAAAAACTGAGTTTCCAGCAGTCCCAGCTCCATTTCAGGGGGCACGCTATAGAGTGCCGCATAAACGCGGAAGATCCGGACAAGAACTTTATGCCTTCCCCGGGAAAAATCACCAGGTTTGTCGTCCCCGGCGGTCCCGGGGTGCGGGTTGACACGCAGTGCGAGGCCGGTTATTCAATACCGCCTTTTTATGATTCAATGATAGCCAAGCTCGTCACCAGCGGCAAGGATCGCGCTGAAGCGATTGCCAGGATGGAACGCGCGCTGGACGAGTTTATTATTGAAGGAATCAAAACCACGATACCCTTCCATAAAAGGGTTATGAAGAACGTCATGTTCAGGAAGGGCGAGGTTACCACGGCGTTTGTGGAAACCTACATGGGGGTCTAAGTGGCCAAGGGTGATACGACAGAAAACCTGCACGGCAAAGTCAAAATCTCGTCGGACGCGATAGCTTCA
>CAIPTO010000134.1 GCA_903867985.1 uncultured Elusimicrobia bacterium
CCAGCCGGATACGGATTCAAGATCCTTGTCGGAAGCGTACGGCGAAACAATGGCGGCTTTAATGCCCAGGGATCCAAACAGAATAAAAGTATCATTCAGCGCCAAAACCGCTACCGAAGAAAAAAACGGGGGCGGGATCGTAAAAAAGGAGTCTTCGCAGAACTACGTTAAAATACTGCCTGTACCCGCGGACGCAGTACCGGGCAGCGGAAAGGTAAAAACAGAAGTGGAGCAGGTTAAGATCATATTTGAGACGAAGAGAACAAAATAATTATGCCACAAGGTCTGAGGTGAGAAAATGATGGCTACGCGTTCAAAAGAGTTCGGCCTGTTGCTTGATTATTTCTTCGGGAATGAGAAAGCGGTCTTAAGTGCGTCGGGCGCGGCCAGGCTTTCCGGGCTGCCGGTCTGCGCGGCGCTTAGCTCTATGGAGCTTCTTAAAACTGAGGGGATACTGCGCGGCTTGGGCGGCCGCCGGAGGCGTTTCTGTGCAAATGCGCGATCCAGGGCTTATTGGCGCTACCGGTTTGCGTATCTGGCCTGGCGGTGAACGGATCTCGGAAGCTGCTGTTAACACCCGGCGGGGCAGCCGGGAACGGGGGGGAATATGGGAAAGACAGAAAAGTACGTGTGCGGACTGACGGAGGTGGAATATGCTGCGTGAAGGAACAGTTTTCGCCAGGAAAATAATAGAGTTTTACTCCGACAGGGACATTGAATGCTCAGTGGTTGACGAGCATTTGTCGCTTCTGGTTACGCTGTCGGACGCCGGTGAAACTCATGAATTCAGGTATGGCAACAGGGCCTTTGCCGGCGCAACCAACTGGCGAAGGTTCTATCAGGTGCTTGAAAGGGAGTTGTCCAACCTGAAAGCGGAGGTTCCCTTCCCGTCAGTAGGTAAATGCCGTTTTAAAGCCCGCAGGCGCCGTGAGGCTTTTGCGGCGCTTTGACGCTATGAACTGTTTAATATACCAGAATAAGGCGGCGGTGGTACAAGGGATCACCGACAGGCTGAGCCGGGGCAGGACCAGCGGTGAAAAAGAACGACTGGTCAAGAAACTGGGGCAGGAGACCGACTCGCTTTTGACGTGCATTGATTATATAAATGACAGTCAGGATTGTAAAAACTGCCGCTCCGCCGCGCTGCGGCATAAAAATATGATGTGGGGGATATTACGATATATAAAACAAGTCGGACAATAACAGCAGGAAAATAATCAGTTCCGATCAGCATTATTTAGGCGATCACTCTTTCCGGGTGATCACGCTATGTCGCCGGCAAAATAATTAATCCCTCCGGCGATTATTTGCTTTACCCTCGTGCGGTTTGCTATACTAATTCTGCGGGGTAGAGCAGCCTGGTAGCTCGCAAGGCCCATAACCTTGAGGTCGCAGGTTCAAATCCTGCCCCCGCAACCACCTTTACAGAAGAGTCTCTACTTGAAGCGCCGTCTGGTAAACCCCAGGCGGCGTTTTCATTTGGGTTTAGCGGTATGCGGTAGAAGTGAAAAATCAGTTTCCGTTCCTTCGGGTCGGCCTCTATACGAGCTATATGCGCCCGTATGGCCAGCTTTTTCTCCTCGTTGCTGCCGTGGGCCATAATCCTCTTATAGTCCGCTATACCATCTTTAAAACGGCCCAGAATAGCCTCAGGATTGATTGCAAGGGCGGGTTTGGCCATCTCTGCCGCCTGTTCTGCTTGAAGGCTTTTCTTTTGTTCCTCAAGTTTGTCGAGCTCCTCCAACAGGGCAGGGTAACTTTTACCCTGCTTGATGGCATCAACCAGATATGACATCTGTCTGGTTATGGTTTTAAGACTGTTTCCCAACGAGGCCGCCTTCCCGCAACCCGGGATTTCCTGCCTTTGGAGTAATACCCTCAGCTGGGCTTTTATCTCGTTCATTACGGAGGGGGAATTAAGGCGCGCGTTAATCTCGTCCATGGCGAAGTTTTCCGCCTGTTCCGCCGGCACCGAGAAGCAGGAACAAACATGCGTGCCCTTGGCCACATAGCCCCCGCAGGTGTAGTAGAACTTCTTATAGTCGCCATGGTGTTTGGCGTGCCCCTGGAAACGCTGGCCGCAGTGTTTGCAGGTTATAAGCCCGGAAAACAGGTAGGTGTTTGAATATTGCCGTCCAGCGCCGGGTTTTCTGGTTTTGAACATGCTCTGAGCTTTCCCAAAAATTTCTTTGGAGATCAGAGCAGGGTGTGCGTCTTCTTTAATTATCCACTCGGACCTGGGGTTTTTAGTATAACCACCCTTCTCATTGCGTTTCTGCCAGTTCCGCTTATTATAAAATCTTACCCCGGTGTATGCCGGATTGGTTAGTAAGGATCTCACGGCAGATTTTGCCCACACACCCTTGCTAGGCGAGGGAATGTGCTTCTTGTTCAACCCGTCCGAGATTTTGTTCAGCCCTATTCCTCTTAAGAATTCCTCAAAAATATAAATAACGGCGTTTACCGCTTCCGGTTTTCCTTTTGCCCAGACTACCCTCTGTAGTTTATCAGCCTTGTGACGGCCGCGTTCCAATAACTGTACCGATTGGCCGGTCTGGTCTATAAGTAGTCGGTCATACCCGTAAGGGGCGCTGCCACCGCAACTGTGGCCAAGGCCGGCGTGGGTCTTGCAGCCCCGAAGTGTTGAAGCGGAAAGCTTTACCGAGTACTCGCGCGCTTCGCCGTGTTTTAAAAATTTTAAAATTCCGTCTGCCATGGAATTATCATTTTTGAAGTCGTCTTTTACGTAAATGACCTGAAGCTTTCCCTCTTTCTTAAACCTCTGCTCCCAGTAAATCTTCTCTTCTGGGTTTAGACGACCGAAACGGCTAACATCGTAGACTACGAGATAGCTTGCTCCATGATTTGTTCCCTCGGCGGCATGTATCATTTCCAGAAACTGGGGATCCCTGTCAATTGTTAAACCAGAGGCAAAACCTTTCTGCGGGGTAAATTCTTTAACGATGGACCAGCCTTTATCTGTGGCAAATTGCTGGCAGGCTTTTCTCTGGTCCTCAATTGAAAATTCCTGCAGGTCGGTGGAGCGTCGATAGAAAGCCCAAGTTTTTATCATTGCCGTAGCCTCCTGCCGGTGATTTTTTCTATCTTTTTTAAGTCCGCGGTATTGTAATACCTGTAGTTGTTCATCGGGTCACGGAGGGCCTGGGGGAGTTTCTTTGCAGCTTCCCAGCGGTAAAGAGTCTTTTTGCAAACGCCCAGCATCTCAGCCAGGTCTTGAGTGGAAATCCGATTTTTATAAGGGGGGATGTTTTTATGTTTATTGTCCATACTTGTCTAGTGTAACATTGTTCGTGCCTTTCTTGTCAAGTGTTCGAATTGTCGGCGAGGTTGATTTTTGAGATTCTTTATACTCCGCTATAAGAAGGCGGCAGATGAAATCAATATGCTGCTCCCAGAGGATTTTATCCACTGGTTCTGCAAGTTGAATCGCTTCAAGTCTGACCACCGTTTGTTTCATATCTCAAAAAAAATGCAAAGCTTCACAACGCACTCCTGCGGGATTTTCCTCCTTGAACGCTCGCTATATAAGTACCTGTATCAGATACAGACTCCGATTGAGTAGTTGGGTTGTTGGGTAGTTTCCCCTTTGGGATGTTGAGAAGTAAAGGAGGTATGGGTGCATTCGCGCGACCAAAACAAATATCATGCCGCTTTTTTGCGGCTCCGGCCAGAAGTTTCCAAGCGGTTTGAGGGTGAAGCCGGTCGTGAGGATGAGTCTTGTTCCAGGCCCAGAGGCAGAGGTTTAAA
>CAIPTO010000135.1 GCA_903867985.1 uncultured Elusimicrobia bacterium
GACGCCACCATACTGGCGGAAGAACCCAAGCTTAAATCCCATTACGAGAATATCCGCAAATCCGTGGCTCGCATTTTCAGGCTCGATCTGGACCGCGTAAGCATCAAAGCCAAGAGCCGCGAGGGCTTGGGCGATATCGGCCACGGAGAGGCCATCGTCTGCTACGCGGTTGCCGGAGTGCTGCAATAAAAGGGCGCCGTACCCGCCATAAGCCGCGTAATTCAGGCTATAGGTCATAATGAAAAAAACATTCTGTATCCCCGCCGCTCTTTTCTTTTTTGCGGCCTGCGCAGGCTCCGGCAGGCCCGGAGCGCCAGTGTCCCGGCAGAGCGCCGTGGTGCAGGCCGGCCGGACCTACGCTCTCGGCAAAGTGCCGGACCAGGAACGCGAACAGGCTTTTCAGGACCTTCTTACCGCGGCTCATGCCGCAGCGCTCAAAAAGCATGACGGCGCGGCCGAAGTTGGATTTTCCTATTCTCTGGCCCCTAAAGGAGCCGTCTATCCTTTTTCAGAAGTTGAAGTTTCCTGCCTCATAATGAAAGCCGATTCCTCCAGCGGCAAAAAGCTTTGCTCCGATTTTTTTAAGGCGGTGGACGGGGGTTTTAAAAATATCGTAAAGGATGAGTGATATGGACCTGCAGTTTTACAACACCCTGCGCAGAAGAAAAGAAAAATTTGAACCTCTCAAGGCCGGCGAAGCCGGGATCTACACCTGCGGCCCGACGGTATATCACTACGCGCATATCGGCAATATGCGCACGTATATCTTTGAAGATGTCCTGGTGCGCTCTCTTAAGCTCTTCGGTTATAGCGTGAAGCACGTGATGAACATCACTGACGTCGGTCATCTCACTTCCGACGCCGACACCGGCGAAGATAAAATGGAGGTCGGAGCTCGGCGCGAGGGCAAGTCCGCCTGGGATATAGCCAAATTCTATACCGAGGCTTTTTTAAAAGATTACAAGGCGCTCAATTGTCGCATGCCCGACGTCCTGTGCCCGGCTACGGAATATATAAAGGAAATGATCGCCCTGGTGAAAGCGCTTGAGGAAAAGGGCTTTACCTATCGCACTGGCGACGGCATATATTTTGACACCGCCAAGCTGCCCGATTACGGCAAATTGGCCGGAAAAAGTCACATCGAAGGGATCAGGGAGGGCGCGCGTGTGGAGGCTAACGCCGAAAAGCGCAACCCTACCGATTTTTCGCTGTGGAAATTTTCCATGCCTGAAGAAAAGCGCCAGATGGAGTGGGAATCCCCCTGGGGCAAGGGCTTCCCGGGCTGGCATATCGAATGCTCGGCTATGGCTATGAAGCACCTGGGCGAAACCATAGATATTCATTGCGGCGGCGAGGACGCGGTGGCTGTGCATCATACTAACGAGATAGCCCAGTCCGAAGCCGCTACGGGCAAGCCGTTCTCCAAATACTGGATGCACGGCAGATTTCTTATCATGGGCGACCTCGGCAAAATGTCAAAGTCCTCCGGCAGTTTTCTGACCGTGCAGACTCTGGTGGAAAAAGGATACGCCCCGCTCGCTTACCGGTACTTCTGTTTTACAGCCCATTACCGCAAACAGCTGGAGTTCACCTGGGAATCAATGGAAGCTTCATCCAAAGCTCTCGGTACGCTGCGCGAGACCGCGGCTAAACTGGCGGAGGAACTCGCCCTGAAAAAAGCGACTCCGAAACTGGATAAAGGGGCGGACTATTATCGTAAATTCACCGATGCGCTGGCCGACGATCTTAACATGCCGCAGGCCCTGGCGGCGCTTTGGGATACGCTGCGCTCGCCGGATATTTCTCCGGCAGAAAAACTCGGTTTCGCCCTGGCGGCCGATGAAGTGTTCGGGCTGGACCTGGATAAAGCGCCGGCAGAGGAAGCCCTCTCTCCGGAACTCGCGTCTTTGATCGAACAGCGCCGGCAGGCCAGAAAGGATAAGGACTTTAAAAGGTCCGACGAACTGCGTAAAGAACTTCTGGAGAAAGGCGTGCTTGTGGAAGATACTCCCAAAGGCGTTCACTGGAAAATTGTTAAAAAAACGGAATGAAAACCGGACTTCTGAGATTCTGCGTCATCCTGTGTTTTGCCTCCCTCAACGCCGGCGCCGCCGAGGTGCGGTCATATCAGGCCGGCTCTGAAACGCTCGTTTACTCTAAGCCTTCTTTCTGGGCGACAATAGCCAAAGGCCCCCGCGACCTGCTCGCGTTCACCGAAAACAGTTTTTCCAAAGAAAGCCTGCCCTGGGTCGCCGCCGTAACGGCTTCCACGCTTATCCTTATCGAATACGATCAAAAACTCTACGCCGGCGCCCAGAAGATCGGCGGCAAACTCAACATCTCCACGAAAGATAAGACCAGGCCGTTCCTGAAGATAGGCAAAATACCGGTTTTGCGCGGCCCCACAGACCTGGGTTCAGCCATGTATTTTCTGGGCGACGGGTGGATAAGTCTTGGCTTGTGCGCTTACTTTGAGAGCTACGGGTTGATAAATGACGATTGGCGCGCTCTGACCACCGGACATCAACTTGTTGAAGGCCTTTTGGTAACGGGGTTCGCCACCGAGGCTCTTAAACTGAGCACCGGCCGGGAAACCCCGACCGCGTCTACCGGCAACGGCGGCGTGTGGCGCTTGTTCCCGGGCCTTAACCAGTACATGGCGCATCGTACGCGGTATGACGCCTTCCCTTCCGGCCATTTGGCCACCGGTATGATGGCTGTAACCGTCATGTCGGAGAATTATCCGGAGAAAAAGCTTATAAAGCCCATCGGCTACGTCCTGCTCGGCGCATTGAGCTTCCAGATGATGAACAACGGCGTCCACTGGGCCAGCGATTATCCGCTGGGGCTCGGCATCGGCTATATGGTCGGCAAGGCCATAACTTCTAATTCCGGGAACAGAATTAAGAAAACTGCCTCCGTCCTTAAGTTTTATCCCTCACTAATGCCGGGACAGCCGCTTGGCATCAACATGGCGTACAGTTTTTAGTTATATTGGAAAAAGCCGGGTTTCTTTGCTAAAATATATAAGCAGAGTATTTTACAGGCAATAATGCGGGCGTCGTACAGTGGTAGTACGCGACCTTGCCAAGGTTGAGATGAGGGTTCGATTCCCTTCGCCCGCTCCAAATTTTTGAAGGTGTTTCTCCGACGACAGTTCCCCTTTGGACTGTCGTTTTTTCTTTTACGGGGGAATACCGCAAAATGCCGTTTGTGACCATTTTGTGACCAAACCAAACACGCATCCACTTACAGTCTTCTTGTATGGAGCTAGGGTTGCTGTCTGATAGGTTAAGGCTGGGGGTGCTCTATTAACAGTTTGGAGGGCGTGTTCAGCCTTTTATTTGTGGGGGATGTGACGGCTTTTCCATCAGGTGCCCATATCTTGGACCATCCGGTATCAAATACCTGCATTTCCACCTGGAGATGGCCTTTTGATAGGTGGGCATACCGCTGAGTCATGCGTGGGGATTTGTGCCCCAGGAGCTTCTGCGTGGAGGGTAGGTCGTTTGTACGCATTAAAAAGTGTGAGGCAAAGGTGTGGCGCAGGTCATGGAAACGGAAGTTGGTAATACCGGCAAGTTTCAGTGCCATGCTGAAGCGGGTATTGATCACTCTGGTTGAAAGCGCAAACACATTGCCGCCGTCTTCCTTGCGTAGAGACTCAAGAAGGGCCCTTAGCTTGGGCGCTATGGGGATTTCGCGCGCTTCCCCTGACTTGGTCTTTAGAACGTGCACGACCCCGTTGGTGAGGTCTATGTGCTCCCAACGGAGGTTTACTATCTCGCCACGCCTCATACCCGTTAACAGGGCAACAATCACTATTGGCTGTATTTCAGCGTCGCAGACTGTCAAGAGCCGCGTTATATCTGCGTTCTCAAGGAATTGTGTGCGCGAGTTTTCAACACGGAACTGCTTTACTCTGGCCGCGGGGTTTTTTCCATCGAACTTGTCCCATTCCAAGGCGCGGTTAAAGATCGCGCGGAGAATATTGTGGTGACGGTTGGCCGTGGCTGCGGAGGCCCGATCTTTGACCCCGTTGAGGTATTGAAGAATGTCCGGGACAGTTATTTTGTCTAACCCCTTAGTGCCGAAGAAAGTTTTGAGTTGTTTAACGTGATAACAGGTGACCAAGGCGCTGGGTTTTTGTTTGGCGTGGATCTCCCAGTAAAGGTCTGTCATTTCGCTAAAGTTGATGCTTTTCTTCTGTCGCGTAATAAAAAACTTTCCTTCCGCAACTTCAGTCATGCGTTTGTGGTAAACCTCTTCGGCCAGGCGTTTGTTTGAACCAACAGCTTCCCGAACCCGTTGCCCGTTGGCCCGGAGGTCAATCCAGTATGTGGCCCTCGCTTGTATACGCCCATAGGTAAATTATATCAGATTACAATATATTGTTCTAGGTTATTATGTAAAGTATAATATTCAAATGGCAGAGAAAAAGTACCACTATGTTTCGTTTTTAATCACACCAGAACTTGAATCCGCACTTAAGTCCGCCTCTATTGCAAAAGAACGAAGTGCTTCCTGGATTATAAAAAAGTCCTTGGAAAAGTACCTGAAGCTAAAAGTGCGTAAAGCTAAACCCCGGAAGAAGACCGCTTCTCATTAATCCAGCGATCTATCGCTTCCTTTTCGAACCGTAGTGCCCTCCCAAGCTTTACCACGCACTCCTGCGGGATCTTCCGCATGCACACCATTGTATATATCGATCCTTTGGGTGTCCCCAAATAAGCAGACAGCTCGCTGATGTTCATTAGACGTTTCTTTTCCATGCTGGTTTCCCTCCTGGAATGCTTGCTATATAAATACCTGTATCAGATACAGACTCCGATTGGGTAGTTGGGTTGTTGGGTAGTTTCCCCTTTGGGATGTTGAGAAGTAAAGGAGGTATGTGTGCATTCACGTGACCAAAACAAATATCATGCCGCTTTTTTGCGGCTCCGGCCAGAAGTTTCCAAGCGGTTTGAGGGTGAAGCCGGTCGTGAGGATGAGTCTTGTTCCAGGCCCAGAGGCAGAGGTTTAAA
>CAIPTO010000136.1 GCA_903867985.1 uncultured Elusimicrobia bacterium
CCCGGGGAAAGACCATCCATGGAGGAGGTTTATTCCCGCAAAAAAAACGGTGCAACAGCCAGTATTAAGCAGTCAGCCATCATGACATTTCTAAAAAACTTAAACCATGACATTTTAACTTGCTTGCAACATATGTCCAATACAGACGCCATTTGCTTTTAGCTATTGGCCATTCGCAGAAAAATCAGGGAACACCTTTAAAGCATATGGCGTACGGCGAATAGCAAATGGCAGTCCTTTTCTGCCTATGGCTAATGGCAAATGGCATAGAGAAGGATGTTATTTTGATACGATGTACAGCCACTTACTGGTGGCGTTTAACTGCCTGGAGGAGGTTTTGAGTGTTTGTATGTCGGACGAGAGCATTTCCATCGCCTTCTGCTCTTCGAGGATTTGGGTTAATTTTTTTCCGTTTCCGGCTTTCTTTACAAGGGTACGGCCTGTGCCGCGTCCCTTTGATATAGGTGGAGACAGGACGGCATCGCGCATCGCCAGTCGTTTGTCAGTGCGGGAAGTTTTTGTTATAAGACCGCTTATTTGTGCTATTTTTTGGGAAATGGAGCGGCTATAACTTAAAATCGTCTTGGTGTAGGTTGCAGAGCCGGGCCCCGGCTGGACTTCCGAGAACTCCCTTTTATTCATGGCTGAAATCGTATCCAGGTCGTTTTTTATAATTTTGAAGCTCAGCCCCAGAGCTAAAATATTATGCGTTGAAAGTTTTCCGTTAGCGGACTCGATGGTTTCCAGCGCTTCATCGAGGAAGTCATCCTGGCGTATGAGTTTTGAGAGCGTGTTCTTCATCCTGACTGTCTGGATAGAATCAGGCCTGTTAACGCTGGTTGTGCCGGTCGTGGACGATGATGCGGCCGCTCCGATAGCGAAAATTAATATAAGGGCTGCGGTCGTGGCTGATAACTTTTTTATAACGGGCATCTTGTCCGCTCTTTGCATAATTATATTCTAACTTAAAGCGGCGTGAAATTTATGGGTCTAAAGTATGTGTTTTAAATGAAATGAGACCTATGTATTTATAGGCCTTAAGACCTGTGTTGAGAGCAATATGGCAATTTGGATGCAAGGCAATCCAGCAATTTTGATGTAAAGCGATTTATATGAAAAGCCGGTCGATAAACTGCTTTTCCTATGGCTCGCTTTACATCCAGATTGCTAAGCCGCTTTCTTGAAGCTGTTGAGGTAGTGCAGGGCCTGCCGGCGGGTCTTTATTTTGCCTTCGAACTGGCGCAGTCTGACTTTTTCCAATATTTCACCTACTTCGGGCCCCGACTTCATCTTCAGGGTCTTTATCACATCGTGTCCGTCGATGAGGCGCAGGGTCTTCAGTTTAATATTCTTGGAAATATAGACCTTAAAAAGCAGATTTAGGACCTGCAGGAACCGCAGGGTTTTTTTAATGCCGTCCTGCGGAAGTCCGCCTTTTGGAATAGCGAAAGGTGTTTCTTTCATCCTGCTGCGGATTGAACGAAGCTGGGCCAGAGTGATATAACTTGAGTGGTCTGCCCAGGAAAGGATAAGCAGTGGCACGGTATATTCGCCCATGGTACGGAAAAAGCGGAAGATAGCCCTGTCTGAAATGGCGTCGTTGGAGGCCAGGTTGCCGGGACGAAGGTGATTGCCGATTATTTTCGAGAGGAGTTTGCTGTGGTCCCTGGAAAAACGCAGGCGTTCCATGATGCGCCAGCTGACCGCGGCCCCATGCTCTTCATGACCGAAGAAGCGCAGGCGGCCGTTGATCATGCGGGCGCATGGCGGTTTTGCCACATCGTGCAGCAGGGCTGCCAGTTTTAAAATATCTTTCTCCGCGAAAAATTCGCTTATTCTGCTCCAGTTGGGTATGTAGGCGCCGATATCTTCAAACAGACGGTCCATCCTTTCCATAACGGCAAAAGTGTGTTTCAGCACTCCGCCATGGCCATAGTAGCCCTCGGCACAGGTGCGCTGCGCTTCAAGCTCCGGCAGTATGGCTGTCAAAAGCCCGGCCGCATAAAGTTCTTTCGTTCTGGCCGCGGAAGCCGGAGACGCCAATATTGCAAGCAGTTCATCGTGTATCCGTTCCGGTGCGGATTTTATTATCAGTGCGGAGCGGAGCTTGATAAGTTTAAGAGTTTTCGGCTCGATCTTGAATTCCAGCGTCGTTGAAAATCTGAAAGCCCGCAGAAGACGCAGGGGATCTTCAGTTAGGGCTTCAGGGCTTACCAGGCGTATGGTTTTGGATTTAAGGTCCTTCAGGCCGCCGGTCGGGTCTATGATATCCTTTTTTTTAACCGAGGGCAGTTTAAACAAGCCGGTCTTTCTGTCCGGGAGCGGACGAAAAGAGGCTGTCAAAGGAAGGGCCATCGCGTTGACGGTAAAATCTCGCCGGCGCAGGTCTTCCAGGAGGTCTTTGCCCTGGAAAGGCGATATATCCAGCTGCAATCCCCTCCCCGTAGTGACCCGCTGGGTCAGGCGCGCTACCTGGCGCTCTTCATCCAGCATGAAGACCGACGCCTTAAGCCTGTGGGCGAGCTTTCTGACCTTGAGGCTGAACTCCGGTCCGCCTTTAACGGCTAAATCCAGATCTTTAACCGGCTTTTTCAGCACGGCGTCCCGCACCGCCCCGCCGACGATGTGTGCTTCTTCAAAAAATTTAAGTATTTCAGCGGCGACGGTTGGCGTCATGAGATTTTCATCTTGGAGCGCTTTTCCAGTTCCCGTTTAAGCAGTTCCCGCTTAAGGACTTTCTGCATGGTGTTTTTGGGCAGGGCGCTGACTATCTCAACTTCGCGCGGGCGCTTGTAGGCATCCATGCTGCTTCTTATGAACTGCATGATTTCGGCCTTGTCCAGCGCTATGTCCTTTTTGGGGACGCAGAAGCATTTCATTGTCTCGTTGCCAGAGCCGTCCGGGATGCCTATTACGGCGGCCTCCTGTACTTTCGGGTGGCTGACTATAACCTGCTCCACCTGGGCCGGGAAGACTTTCAGGCCTTTGACTATAACCATGTCTTTTTTTCGGTCGCGTATGAAGAGGAAGCCGTCCGAATCCAGTACGCCGATATCGCCGGTCTTCAGCCAGCCGTCTTCAGTGAAAAGTTCTTTGGTTGCCGAAGGATTTTCGTGGTATCCGCCGGTTATGTTGGGACCCCACACGCAGATCTCGCCCTCGCTGCCGTGGTTGAGATGGCGGCCGTTCTCGTCGATTATGCGAATCTTGACCCCGGGTACAGCCCTGCCGACCGAACCATGTTTCCTGGCTTTTGGGTGTGTGACCGTGACAATCGGGCTGGTTTCGGTCAGGCCGTAGCCCTCCAGGATATGCAGTCCGAAAACCTTTTCGAAATGGCTCTTTATGGAGTGGTTCAGAGGCGCGGCGCCGGACAAACACATCCTGACTCTGCGCATGGACCAGAACTTGAGGAATAATTTTTTTAGACCTTTTGCTTCTTTGGCCAGAACGCTGTATATCTGCGGCACCGCTATCACTATCGTCACGCCCTCGCGGCCCATGGCCTGAAGCCAGGGTTTTGGAGGCGTGATGCTTTTAACGATAAAGGTTTTCGAGCCCATGATGATAGGTATGACCACATTGCCCGTCCATGAGAAAGTGTGGAACATCGGCAGCAGAGCCATGAAGACGTCTTTTTTTACAGGTTCCATAGCCTGGATAGAAGCTTTTGCGTTCTCGATCAGGTTATGATGGGTCAGAAGCACGCCTTTGGGATGCCCGGTGGTGCCGGAGGTATATAGTATGGACACCACATCATGCTCGTCCGCTTCCGCTTTCTGGGTCTGAGGGTGGTAATGCGCATGCCTGAGGTAATGCCAGAAATCTATTATATCGTCCTGGCCGGTGAAGTCTACCGACATCAGGAACTTGAGGCTATTCAGGCGACTTTTCACGTTTTTGTAGCTGGTGATGAATTCTTTGGCCGTGACGACGCCTTTGCATTTCGCGTTGTCAAGTATATACATGATCTCGTCTTCCTTGGAAACCATGTAGTTTATAGGAACGGCTACCGCTCCGATCTTTGCCAGGGCGAACCAGGCAATAATGAATTCTATGGAATTTCGTAAAACTATGGCCACGGCATCCTGCTTTCTGACTCCGGACTGCCAGAACATGTCCGCGGCCCTGTCTACCGAGTAGAGGAGTTCGTGGTAGGATATGGGTTTATCGTTATTTATAAAAGCGGTATGTTCGGGATCCGTGTCTGCGGTTTTTGCTAGCCATGAATACAGGTCTTTAGGTTGGGTCATATGAAAATTGTTTTTGACAACTTAAAGCCAATTGTAGATAAAAAAGAGCGGTTAGTAAATCAAGACAGTGCGGCTGTAGCGATTTTTTTAAAATGTCATGGTGGCGGCAAGTAGAAATGTCATGGTTTGAGGTAAACTAACCCTTCAGGCAACTAGCCAGGAGGGATTAAATGGAGCAACTAACCATGAGCAACCAGGATATAGACAAACTTA
>CAIPTO010000137.1 GCA_903867985.1 uncultured Elusimicrobia bacterium
CCCGCGTAAGCCCCATAAGCCGCGATCTGGCTGTTTGTGGTCTTTTCACCCTCATCGGTAATGGTTTGCCTGACCTCGATGTTGTCCCTGTAGAATTGGGAGCCGCCAAATCCGAACGCGGAACGCTCATTATTCACAACCAGGCCGACGAAGTCGTAACGCGCCCCGTCATATAGAAACCAATGAGAAGCGGTTGCCTGATCGCGGATAGTACACATCAGCGCCGGATTGTGATAAATCACCCCCGCGTCAGAGGCATAGGTTACATTTGCTTCCCCCATACCCGTCGCGGCTGCGCTCGGGCCGTAAGTAAGGAAATTGGTTCTTCCCTGGTCCGCCGCTGCGGCGGCCGCAAGAGAAAGCATTAAGATAAAACCCCGCGTTATTTGATGATAAGGATGTAACATTTTGCGGCCCCCTCTGCTCTCACAATTACCGCGATATACGAGCCATTATATAGCAGCTTCCCGTTTTTATCCCGACCGTCAAACTTCAGCTCATTTGTCCCGGCCGACGCACTGGTTTCCAAAGTGCGAAGCAGGTCGCCATATTCGCTGTATATCTTCACTTTCACTGTCTGCGGCGCATTCACGCTGAACACGATATTTGTTTGTTCTCGTGTCGGGTTAAACGGATTGGGATAATTGAACATCTTGCCTGTCGGCAGACCGAGCGTGAGGAAGTTCATTAGCGTGCCCTCTGTTGTAACGCCATATTGGTTGGTCGTATTTATTTTCCAGTAGTAAGTTCTCCCGGGGCTTAAATTCCGCAGGATATAGGCCGTGTTGTGGCCACTGTAAAGCAAAGCCGCAGCCGAAGCCGCTGTCCGGTATCCCGCGATTTTCTTTGCGCTTAAAATTTGGGAAGCGGTTAAGGACACATATAGATCATAAGTCAGCGGCCCGCCTTCGGGATCTATGGCGGACCACTTCAGCGTCACCTCCGATGAAACCACGGTCTGATTCTCGGTTATAACCGATGTGTCAGGAGTTGCGACCGACGGCGGCAGATTAACCAGGAATTGCAGCTCCGGGGTCAAAACACTTTCACCCCATGCCCCGATCGCATTAAATTTATAGGTATAAAATCCGCTTGTGCTTATTATTGTTCCATAGCTGCATGTCAGACCCGTCACATTGCCGCCGCCGCAATCCGTAATCGGGATCGTGCTGACAACAATGCCGTCTTTTTTCAGGAACAACTTCAAGCTTTGGAAGTTTTCATCATCAAGGTCTTTATAGAAAACCTTGAAAACAAAAGTATCCGTTCCGGTTATGCCGGTAGATGGATATACACCCGATGTGGTATAGTTCGTTTCAGCGGGCCAGGATAAAACCGGCGGGGCGTTACTGCGTTGGAAATTAACACCCGCCATATCACCGGCCAATACAATTATCACACTCGCAGGCGCAAACGAATAATAAGCGGCGCTCGCAGGCGTAATCGCGTAGTTGCCTCCCACAGTCAGCCGGTTGAAGCTATAAGCGCCGTCCGCGCCGGTCTTATACGTCCTGGAGTCGCCGCCGGATAGCGTAACAGTAGCATCAGCCATCGGCAGCCCGTCCACATTCTTAACTACGCCCGCTACTAACCCAAGGACATTCGGCCCGGAACCACTCTTATCAATTGCCGGATTATTAAAGATGTCTTTAGCCTCAAAGCTATAGGTGTAATAACTACACGGCGCAAGCAGGGTCGCCGTTGAGTACACAGCGCCGGTCAGGTAGGTGCCATTAATGTAATTCATCGACAGCGTTTGCACCACAGCAGAGCCCTTCTTAATAAGAACCCTGGGGTAGCCCACGCCCGGCGCGTCGTTGTTTCCATTGGAGTATGAAGCACGGAAGGCATAGGGAACGCTGCTTTGGTCCACGTCCGGGCTCACGCCGTCCGCGGTGTAACCGGTTTCGTCGGTCCATGCGAGGACCGGGCCTGAAGCGTCCCGGCTATAATTCTCTGCCGCCAGGTCCGCTTGATTATTTATGTATGCCCTGTTTACCGGGCTGAACGTATAATAAATAAAACTGGACGGCGTAGCAGTGTAGGCTTCCGTAGTAATGAAAAACTCAAAGTAACCGTTTGCCGCCGTTTTATAAACTTTACTTTCAGCCCCGGCCAATGTCATGGTCACGTCACTCAAGGGATTGTTCCCCAAGTCTTTTATATAGCCGGAAATCTTCGTGCGGACCTGCGGCCCATTGCCGCCGATCCCGCCGGCGGCGAACAGATATTGATTCTGCGCCTCAAAACCGTAGCTGTAGGCCATGCTGGTGGAAAGTATACTTTGATAAGTGTATAAGGACCCGACATTCGGCGCGCCGGACACATAAGCCATCGTGAATGGACTTGAAACAATTTCCGTGCCATTATTGTAAATATGGACCTTTGGATATCCTCCGGCAGGCGCAAGGCCATCCTGGTCGGTATACTTCACACGGAAAGTAAAGGTATTACTGGTAATGCCGGTGGACGGATTCACCCCGGCCGCAGTATACCCGGCCTCACCGATCCATGCAAGGATCGGTTGGTGGGCCACACTCGGACCGGATAACTCGGCAGTGGCCGCCAAGGGCCCGTTCTGCGCATCCTTGGCCTCTATATAATAAACGTAGTCCGCTCCCATAACCGAAAGGGTTTTATTAAAGGAAAACGCTCTTCCAGTCGTAAAAGCGTTCGAATCAGCCGCCGACATGGCGAACGGGCTCCCGGTGATCTCAGCGCCGCCTTTTTTAATATGCAGCCTCGGGTACCCCGCCGCCGGCGCGTCATTCTCCGCGTCAATGTATTTAATACGGAAGGTAAACGGATTCTCCGGGAAACCGCTGTCCGGGCTCACGCCGTCGGCGGTGTAGCCCGCCTCCCCGGTCCACGTCACCGCCGCCCCGGTATTGTTCCGTGCGAAGTCCCACGCGGCGATATCCATAACCATGCCGGAGGTGCTTTTATTTACCGGACTAAATGAAATATATGAGTAGCTCGTAGGAGTAATCGCGTAGCTGCCGCCCACGTTCAGCCGGTTGAAAATGTAAGCGCCGTCCGCGCCGGTCTTAAATGTCCTGGAATCATCACCAGAAAGCGTAACGGTAACATCGGCCATCAGCGAACCGATCGCGTCCCGGACCGTCCCGGAGATAGAAAGTCCGACGCTAGGCCCGGAGCCTGTTTTTGGCGTAGCGGTTGCGCCAAACGTGTCTTTCGCTTCAAAGCTATAGGTGTAATAACTACACGGCGCAAGCAGGGTCGCTGTTGAATAAATTGCACCCGCCTGAAAGCTCCCGCTTTCAAAGTTAAGCGGCAAAGTCATAACAATGGCGGACGCTTTCTTGATTAAAACCCTGGGATAACCAGCCAGAGGCGCGTCGCCACCCTCACTGGCATAAGTTATTTTAAAGGTATAAGGAACGCTGCTTTGGTCCACGTCCGGGCTCACGCCATCCGCGGTGTAGCCCGCCTCCCCGGTCCACGCAAGGACCGGCGCTAAAGCGTCCCGGCTGTAGTTCTCGGATGACAGGTCCGCTTGGTTGTTGCTGTAAACCCGGCTAACCGGCGTAAAGGTGAAATACACATAACTGGACGGCGTCACAGTGTAGGATTCCGTCGTGATAAAAAACTCGTAATAACCGTCCGCACCGGTGTTGTAAATCCGGTTTTCAACCCCGGCCAGCGTCATAGCAACGTCGCCCATGGCGTTATTCCCGAGGTCTTTGACATAACCGTAAATCTTCGTGCGGACCTGCGGCCCGGTGCCGCCTATCCCGCCGGCGGCGAACAGATATTGATTCTGCGCTTCAAAGCCGTAGCTGTAGGCCATGCCGGTGGAAAGGGTCGTTTGATAGGTATAAATAGATCCGGTGTTCGGGTTGCCGGACACATAAGACATTGTGAACGGGCTCCCAGAGATCTCCGCGCCGGCACGGTAAACATGGACCTTTGGGTAGCCGCCAGCCGGTGCCAATCCGTCAGGATCGGTGTATTTCGTCCTGAATGTATAGGTATTGCCTATTGTGCCGGTGTCCGGGCTCACGCCGTCTGCGGTATAGCCCGCCTCCCCGGTCCACGCAAGGACCGGCTGGTGTGCCACATTCGGCCCTGCCTGCTCGGCAGTGGCCGCCACGGCCCCATTTTGCGAGTCCTGGACTTCCACAAAATAGGAATAGTTATTCCCGATTGGAAGGGTGTTATTATACGTAAACACTCTGCCAACAATAAATGTGTTCACGTCAGCAGCCGACATAGTGACCGGACTTCCGGCTATCTCCGCGCCGCCCTTTTTAATATGCAGCTTCGGATATCCCGAAGCCGGCGCGTCATTCTCCGCATCGGTATACTTTATCCGGAAGGTAAATGGATTCTCAGGATAGCCCGAATCCGGGCTCACGCCGTCTGCGGTATAGCCCGCCTCCCCGGTCCACGCCACAGAAGCGCCGGTGTTGTTCCGGGCGAAGTCTGCGGCGGAAAGATTATCGACCAAAGTTGTATTTAAACTTGCTGGCGTAAAGGAATAATACGCCGCGCTTGTCGGCACTATCGAATAATTACCGTTTTCAAGCCAAGTGAAACTATATATACCGTCAGCGCCGGTCTGAAAATTACCATACCAATCACCGGTCAGCGCCATGGACACATTCTGCATGGCCGCGCCGGTCGCATCTCGGACCGTTCCGTTTATATATGATCTTACGTCGGGTCCATTCCCGGTTAGAGCCGCGCCATTTGCGCTAAAAGCGTCCCGAACCTCCAAAGCGTAAGTATAAAAACTGCATGGCGGCAAAAGTGAGGTACTACTTGAATAGATCGCACCGACTAGGTAATCTCCGCTCACAAAATTCAGCGGAACCGTCGCGACCACTGTTGTGCCTTTCTTTACAAGAGCCTTGGGATACCCTGGCGAAAAAGGCGCGTCATTGTCTGCGGAAGTATATTTTGTTCGGAAAGTATAAGTGTTGCTGCTCATACTTACGCTCGGGGCAACGCCGCCATTCGTGTAGCCCGCCTCCCCTGTCCATGCGACAACTGGCGGATTCAAGTAAGTGAGCTTTAAAAATTTATCTATCGATCCGGCGTAAAGAATGCAAGGGTTATTTAATGAGTCAAGCCCGGCAGAAACTCCATTATACGCCCCTTCAGCTGTAACGGTTTGTGTGCTCCAAGAATCGGTATAGCGGGTTCCGGTGAACCTGGCATACTTTATTTTCCCTGACGCGCCATATGATAAAACCGGATTATCAAATAAATCGAAAGATAATGAACCCAAACCTCCTGTCGGGTCAACTATCGCCCATTGAAACCCGCTACCATTCCATCTTTTAATTCTTAATCCGCCCGTGCTGTTATATGCGATCCAAGGTTCATTAGCCGCGTTTAATTTTATGGACGGGTAAGAAGCCACTGTATCGAGCGTTTGTAGATTCCAGGAACTACCATCCCATATTCCGTATTTCAAATAATTCGTTCCGCTATCAATAGGGTATATATAAGCGATAGACGGCCGATTCAAAGAATCCGTAGTTATTGAATTATTGCCGGCGGTGTAAAACCCCGTATCCACCACGCGCAGCGCCCAAGAACTTCCGTTCCAGTAAGCATATCGCAAAGATTTATCCGTAACATCGTAGTGGATAATGTGAATATGATTTAAAGAATCCATAGCGATCGCGGGATTCCATCCGACGTTTACGAAAGATGAATCGACTGTTTGATAAACCCACGAGCTACCATTCCAATTCGCCATCTTTAATGCGCTGCTCGGCGAACCGAAGGGGTAAGCAATATATGGCCGATTTAAAGAATCGACCGCTATAGAAGCGCCGACTAATGTCGTAGCGAATTGGCCTATGCCGACATTTGCTTCTATCGTTTGTATATTCCAGGAACTACCGTTCCACTTTGCATACTTTAGACTCTTACTTATGCTGCCTTCGTAAACGACTTGAGGATAGCCCTGATGGTCGATCACCATCGAATAATACAGGAATGGGTCAGCTGTGGAATCAATTGTCTGGACTACGGATTTTGAAAAGCCCAGGGACGTAAGGGACAGCAACGACAGCACAAGCAAAAGTCTTTTCATATATACCCACCTCATAAAATCAGCATAAGACATCTGAGTTATCTATCAAGAGATTCTTTTTCGAGGCCATGCTTCTCAGAAGTTTTGCAAACAATTTCGACCTGTTTTTTTATTTCGGCGGGAATGGCGTAATTCCCCAGGGCTGCGCGGTCTACCTCCGCCATGCAAAGCCCGGCATACATAACGACCTCGGCCTGCTCGCTGTGCCGAGCTATCAGCTTCGCGCCAGCTTCGCTGTTAAGCGTGTCCACTATCTTCTTTTTAGTGCTTGGCCCAAATATGGCCGTTTCGCTTATCTTTTTTGTCAGTGTATCCATAAAGCTGGTGTATTTTTCTTTCAGGTCATCAAGGCCGTCCACCCTCTTCAAAAGATGTGTGTTGTTAACCTTTAAGTCTGCACCCGCTTCCGCAGCTGCCAGGTCTTTGATTGGACGAGGCGCGTTTCCCCTACAAATATCTTCAGAGGCGTTCTTGTGTTTATCCGTCTTATGTATTTCGTCTGCCATTATAAGGCGGGCTGCATTTCCATTTGTTCTATACAGCCGACTTGATTCACTTATGGCCGCATAATCTTCCTGAGGCTCCCTTAAAATTCCACTTTGTTTATGCGAAGTCTGCTGCCAATGGCCATTGGCGTCTTTTCCGATAACTTCAACCATATCCAGCAATTCAATGCCGAAGTTTTTAGTGTCTTTTATTATCCGCGACAGCTGCGCCGTATCGTATTTTTCACCCGTGCAGACGACCATGCTGGCCGCATTCACGCATATTGCCCGCTTTAACAATTCCGCGTTTGACCCGCTCTGAAAATCCAGAATAGTCAGAACTTCATTGCGAGTGTTCAGCATGAACACAATATTTGCCTTTTCGTTCTTCTCAAATATATGTTTTGCGGCTTCTACCGCGTCGCTCGGTTTTAATATCGCTGTCCCGTGTTTTACGATCTTCTGGTAAACCTCATATTCCGGGACTTTCGCTTTTTGCTCCAGGGCCTCTGTAACATACAATCTTTCTTTCTCAATATGGCAGTCGCCGTAAATAGCGGACCACTCGTTATGCCCGACTACCACATGATAAGCCAGCTCCACTCCGATGATATTGCCGCAGGCGTGAAGTCGTTTCGTAAGACTGATATCTTCGTCAGAAGGCTGATTGGTTCCGGAAGGATGGTTATGCAGGCAAATAATTTTAGCCGCACCCAGCATAATCGCTGTTTTAAAAACTTCGCGCGGATGGACCAGGTTGTAATTCAGGGTGCCCATCGAAACGACTTCTGTTCCGATAAGTTTGTTTTCTTTATCAAGGGCCATTACTATAAACTTTTCCCGGTCCGCGTTTTTCAGTTCCTGATAAATCTCCGCGACATCGTTCGGGCCGCCAACGAAAAGGTCACGGACATATGTGAATTTGTCGCTTTTTAGTCCGATTAACGCTTCATTCTTCCGCACCCGGCGCTCCCCAGGAACAACAATCGGGGCTGTGTCAGCCGAAGCAGCGGCCTCATCTATTCTCCCGCGCAAGACACCAATGGCGGCTGTTGCGTATTCTTCAATCAGTGGATCATAATGAAACCGGGCATCTTTTATGTCATAAAAAAACTTACCAGCCGATAAAGCCGCGTAAACCTTTCGTGCGGCTATATTGGAAAGCGTCTGTCCTTTAAGGGTGCCGCCGGATATCTTACCGGCCTCACTGCGCTGGACGTAGAAATTGATTAATTTCGCCAGAGCAGGCACATTAAAATATACCCGGTGCCATGTGTCCTCCTTCCTTTCCTCGCCTCCGGCTGCTGTTAGTTCCTCAATAGTCATAATTCCCCCTGTGCGGCATCATTGTGCTTCGGCGCATGGGCAAATCCGTTCATTCCGCTATATCCTGTGCGCCTCCGGCGGTCTGGATATGACGGCTGTTGAGCTTTTTTGATGTAAAAAAATCCCCGTCATAGTCAGACACACGTAGTCTAACAGACGGGGATTATTTTGAACAGAACACGAAGTCAGGGGAACATATGTTCTACTGACTTCGTGTTCCTATGCTGGGAGAGAACAATTTACCAATGTGTTTTTCCGCTCTTAGGTAGGCCGTTTTTGCGGAATCATAGTTCATTTCCGCATCTTTATCATCCAGTTTAAATTCCAGGACAATCTGGTCCGCAATCTTGTCAAAAGACTTGTCGGTCGTTTTTCTGATTTCATAAATCCTGAGATCCCTTTCCGATATAGTCGGGCTTTCCTGGGAAAGCTTGGTAAGCATTGCTGCCAACTTTTCTGAGTTATCGTCTATGAATCGATGCAGGGAGTTGATTGTCTCTCTTTTGGAGATCGCGATTACGACATGGCTTTTGTCGACTTCCAACGGAGAAAACCCGCTGCTGGCGAAGTAGATAGCGGTTTTAAAAGGCGTCAGGATTGCGTGACCGCATACGACCAGATTATATAACTGGCTGGATACTTCCGTGGAGACCGCGTGTCCGGCATGAATGCCCTCGATCAGCTTATTAAAACGGGCTTCCGTATTAAATGTAATGTCCAGACTTTTTTCCGGATCAGAAATTATTGATATGAACTCGTCAATGCCAAGCCCCTGTTCCGGCAATCCGATCTTCTTACGGATGACCACTATTTCCCGGCAAAGATTCTCGTTCAGCCCCATGGCCCGGATCAACTCATATTCTTTGCGGTTAAATATTTCAAAACCTTCCTCCCCTAATTTCTCCATCTCCGGCCAGGTGCCGGCTGTCTTATGGATGGTTTCTGTTTTTGTGTATTTTTTTAGAATAAAGTTGATGACCATAATTTCTCCTGTTTTACTGACCAGATAGATTTCCCGGTAATTACTACAATTCCAATTGCGGGCCTTCGAGCTGTGTGCGCCTGTTGTCTTTCGCCGACAACGCCGCGCTTATGTCGCGGGCCAGGCTTGCCATCCTTTCGGCGACTTCGCCGGTCTTAACCGCGACATCAAGCGTATCCCTGGCATGGGTCTTGATTCCAGCCAGCTCTTTGAGGCTGTCGGCATTATCGGTAAAGATTTTTATTTCATCCCTTGCACGCGTAATGTTGACATATTGATTACGCATATCCACAAGGGACGGGACGGAAGTATCCGCCTCAACAACAACGCTGTTGTAGGTCTGCCCCTGGCTCTTATAAGTGGTAAGGGCGTAACCGTAATCAATATTCTTGTATTCCCCGGTGTTGATTTTCAACTCGCGTTTATCTTCCATGCGAACTTTTAGAAATTTTACGCCGCATTCCATCACTTCGGCTTTTTCGCCGTTGCGGATATCATGATTACGATATTCGTTCTTTGTAAAGGAAATCATATCGCCCGGGGCCAATTCAACAGTCCGGCCATGTTCGACACCTTCTCCATCAGCTCGGATAAGGGCATACTTCCGGCCGTTCCGCAGTTGGCCGTCCTCCTGCAGGGTGTGCCGGATCTTCTTGTTGATTTCGTCCCGGGCGGCCATCGTACCGACAATGATCAGGGAATCCTTGTTGTACAGGCCGGCGATAGCCGCCCGGCGGGCCTTGGCGTTCTCAATTTCGGTTATCCGGCCGTCCTGATTTAATAATTCAAGGCTTGCGCTCATTTTGCCCTGTTTGGCCAGACTGACAACCGAGCGCAGGAGTGGGTTACGCTGGCGGTAGTTCTCGTTCATTATGATCAGCTTCACGGCCTTTGTCCGCTCACCCATACGACTGTAATATTCGACATACCGTTCAAACACTCGCCCGGCACCGATAGATTGAAGCTGATTCATGTCTCCTACAAGGATAACCTTGTCTCCGCACTCCTGGGCGGCTTTAAAAAGCCTAGAGGCGCTTCGGCTATCAAGCATACTGGCTTCGTCAAAAACAAGAACCTTTTGACCGGGCGTCTTCTTCCGGCCAAAATAACTTTTAAGTGTCATCGCCTCAATACCTGCTTCATCCGCCAATTTCTTCGCGGCCACGCCCTGCATAGCTAAACCGATTACATCAAAACCCTGCTGCCGGTAATATTCGCCCACTGCCTTAAGGCTTGTGGTCTTACCGGCTCCCGCGTCGCCCTGCAACACATTGATCATGTTTTTTGAGACAAGAATATCGAAGACGGCCCGACCCTGGATAGCTGAAAGGACCTTGCGTCCGCCCCGGCGGTTAAACTCGCTCACATCCTTGATATACCTCGCCGCCTCACGGACCTCTATGCTGTAATCAAAGGCGCTGTCTATTCCCGCATAACGCATGTAGCTACGCTCTGCGGCCAGTAATTCAAGGGAAGTATACCGTTCAGTATTCTGGTCTTTTACTGAAACGATATACCCTTTCTTCAATTGCTTCTGCAATCGCGCTGTGGCCTCTTTGTAGGTGATATCGGCCCACTTCTCGGTCCGCATGGTTTCTTTCAGGTACTCGTAGACCAACTCCTGTTTAGAGGTGGTTGCGCTGCGCTCAGTGGCCCGCCGCAAGGCAGTTTGCCACATCAGGATTTCATTATCCGCACCGCGAAGGCCTTCACGCTCCTGGATGGCTTCTATGCTGAACTCAGCGGCCTTGGCCCAACTCAGGCGCTCCGCTATTGCTCTCTTAATATTCTCGGCTTCGTTTACAACATACCGGCTTAACCGGGTCAACCAGTCCCTTAATATCTCGCCCTTGTTCGCGCCCGGAGTTTTCTCAACCCGGGTCCTGCGCCAGGCGGTCATATCCTTGACGCCCGCTTTTCGCTGCGTTTCTATCTGTCCATGCCGGCGCGAGAATTCCTGTTCCAGCTCTTTTGAAACCTTGCTTAGCCGCCACTCGCCGGTTTTGATATAAGTTATCTGATAGCCCAAGTCTGACAGCCGGGTGGCCAACCGGCACCGGTACAATTCTCCAAAGGCTTTATTGAAATCTTTTTGCAGTATTTTCCTGGTCCATAAGCCCATAACCCGCCCCCGCCATTCGGTCATGTTCATAACAACCACATGGGTATGCAGGTGTGGATCGTACTCCCGGCTAAAGCCGTCCCGGATGGCCGTGTAACACATTTTACCGGTGGTCCATTGCTGTTTGGGATTCGGCCTGGCAAAGGCGAAATACTTCTCGACCTCTTTCATCACTTCAAGAACCGCTTCATCATGGGCTTTAATTATTTCCGGGTTCTTATCTATTAATAACCCGACTATACTGACCGATTTCGGCGCTGAAAAAGTTAGGTCTATGCCTTTGACTTTATGTTTCTGTGTGGCCTTTTCTCCGGACCGGGTCTTGCCCTCCAGCAGTAAGACGAACTCGGCTTCCGTTATCTTTTGGCCCGGGGTATAGCCAAGAGCCTTCGCCAACTCCCCATGAACTTTGACGTATTCAAGCGGGTCTGTCCGCTGTGGAAATTCGCCGGTCAGATCGAGGATTTGCTCCTCAACATTACTCGCCTGCTTAAAATAATAATTCCCCTCCCGGCAATGATATGCCGCAAGCTTATCGGTTCCTCCTTTGAGTATCATGGCGGTTAACATAGTGCCGTTTTCCGGTTCACACAAAGGTGTCTTGGTGCGTATTTATTGACTAACGAATATACTACCGGCCAAGCTATTTGTTACCAGCCCTGCTACACACTAACCAGCGTTGGACTTTGGTTCGGGCGCGGGTACAGGTTTGGCTTGAGTTTCAGCAACCGGCTTGCCGCCTAACTGTGCGATGGCCTTGCGAAAAACGTAATAAATCTTGCGGGTCTTGTCCGTTTCTTCCTTGTTCTTCCTGTAAGATTCTTCCGTCTTCCGCTCCAGGGCCTTATAATCAGCTTCAGCCTTCTCCATAAGCGGTCTGAGTTGCTCGATAAGTTCAGCAGGAGTTTCATATCTGAAAGTCTTCCCGCAAATCGTATTTTGAAATTTCATATTGTTCCCTCCATCCAGATTTGTTGCATAAATTTCGGCAGCCGGCCAGGGAAAGCGGGGCCGGTATATCGATATAACCAGCGGTCCTGAAAAGGAGTATCCCCGCGCCGCAGGCTGAATATTTCCCCCCGGCCGGGTCGGGCGGCCTCGGCCGGGAACGGAACGCGGCGGCGCAGCCGCTTAGCAGGACCGTGTACGGCGGAGGCCACATTCCTTATGAAGGCCGGGGGGAAAGGCAGGCGCTTACAGCTGTAAGTGACTGCCTTTCGTCTCTGCTTGGGGAATTCGGATAATTTCATATCGCAGTCCTCTTTTGCGTTCTGTCCGGCTCGTTTCGTATACAATCTATAAGCATCCAAAGCCAGAATCCCTCGCAGTAAAGAGCCGTCAGGCTTATAACACCACCACGTATCCAATCATCAAACAGACCTGCAATCATACTCGCCTCCCTGAACTCCAGCCATCCATGTTGCCGGATTTCAAATATACCTGTTTGTTCTCCGCTTATAACAGAACACGAAGTCAGTAGAACATATGTTCCCCTGACTTCGTGTTCTATACAAAACGGTCCCCATCTATTAGACTACGTGTGTCTGAATATGACGGGGATTTTTCTACACCAACCGTCATATCCAGACCGCCGGAGGCGCACAGGATATAACGCATGAACGATTTAATAAACTTTGTGGAAAAATATCTCGCCCTGGGGTTGGCGATCATCCCTATACGCCAGAGCACAAAGATACCGCGCGTGAAATGGAAGAGATTTATCGAACAGGCCCCGAGCGATACCCAGGTTTACGATTGGTTTAAAACTTTTCCAAACGCTAATATCGCGGCGCTCATGGGCCGGGTGTCCGGCAATGTGCTGGCCGTAGATGTGGATTTCCGCAACGGCGGCGAGACCTCCATGAAGGATTTGGAACTGCCCGAAACCTTCACATCCCGGACCGGCGGCGGCGGATATCACTTCTTATATCGTTCCAGAGTCACCTTTCAGAAGAAAATCGGGATCTTCCCCGGCATAGACCTGATCGCCGACGGCGGTTACTGCGTAATGCCACCAAGCCTTCACCATTCGGGCATCAGGTATGAAATTCACAAGGATCTGCCGATTGAGCCGGCACCGGAATGGCTCGCCGCGCTGCTACTGTCAAAGACCGAACGTAATAACTCCCCCGCCATCCACGCGCCATTAATCCCGGTTGGAGAAAGACACGAGTCTATAAAACGGACCATCCTGGCATACGCCACCGAAAGTTTTTACCTGACGCACCTTTGGAAAAGAGCTTATGGGCTGGCGGTTAAATGCTGCGAGCCGTCTAATGAAGACCCATTCACGATAGGCGAACTTTTTGACTTATGCCTCTGGGCCTGGAACAAGACTCATCCGTATGATCTATTTTCCTCTCAAATAGCCTGGAAGCTTCTATCAGGCTGCGCTAGAAAGCGAGGGGATATTTATTTTGGCCCCGTGAATGCACCACTACCTCCTTTACTTCTCAACATCCCAAAGGGGAAACTACCCAACAACCCAACTACCCAACTACCCAAAACCGTAACTGATACAGCTATTTATATAGATAGTATTCTAGGAGGCAAACCAGTATGGAAAAAAGACTAATGGACGTAAAGGAATTGTCGGAGTATCTCTCAATGCCGGTGCCAACGATATACACATATGTCAGCACCGGAAAGATTCCGGCAGAGTGCATTAAACGCATCGGCCGGGCGCTCAAGTTTGATGTAGGAGCCGTGGATCGGTGGGTTAACGGGCCTTCTGCTGCTCAAGCCAGCGCTCAAGCGCATAGACGATCTGCTCATTAAGAGATCGACGCTCTTTTTCCGCAATAGCTTTGAGATGTTCGCGCAGCGCGGGGGGATAGCGCAGGGTTATTATAACGAACTTTTTGGGCGTTTGTTTAGCCATAGTTAAATTATAGCAAACACCATAAGCAGCAACCAATATGGTATTGAAATGAATTCCATTTAGTGGTATGATAATACTATCACATTAACATCATATTGAATTTATGAGTATTTTCAAGAAACGGGGTAAATGTTGGACTTTGTACAGACTCCCCACTGGAAAGTGGGGAAGCGAGTAAAGTTGTAGGCTATTTTGCCCCGTAGTTGCAGAATATTGACCCTGGTGTTCACCGTGGGAAAGGCGGGTTAATTGCTGTTGCAAATGGAGGGTTAATTTCGGTTGCAACTTTACATGTCAGTACCGGAAAGATTCCAACAGACTGCATTAAACGCATCGGCAGTGCGCTCAAATTCGAGGTAGGAGCCGTGGATCGGTGGGTTAACGGGGCTTCTGCTGCTCAAGCCAGTGCTCCAGGACATAAATGATCTGGTCGGTAAGGGAGCGCCGCTCTTTCTCTGCGATTACTTGCAGTTTTTCCTTGATACTTTTCGGATAGCGCAAGGACATAACAGCCACATCCTGTGCTTTTTTTCTTGCCATAGGTACAGTATATCAAATGGTACCCGCGAGAAACCAATTCGGTATTGCAAGGCATGATTTAATTAGGTATCATTTGGGTGTCTAGCGTATACCATATGGGAGTATTTAAAAAACGAGGGAAATGGTGGATTTTGTACAGACTCCCCACTGGAAAGTGGAGAAGAGAGCCTGTTGGCGCCAGTTACGCCCTTGCTAAAGAAGTCGAAGCCCAGCGCAAAGCCGAAGTTTCTACTGGAAAGTATTTCCCTGAGCGAATAGCTGATAAGAAGTCTTTTCAGTCCATATCAGACCAATACTTTGAACTCCACGGATCTTCTTTGCGTTCTAAATCATGGCGCCTCATGTCTAAGCATATCAATAGGCACTTTGGGGCCAAGCCGATATACAACATAACATCACAAGACATTCAAACCTTTTACAACCAGTTAGAATCAGCTATCTCAATAACGACCGCTAATCGATATTTGACACTTATTAGAGCAATCTTCAACAAAGCGAAAACATGGGGAAATTTCCACTCCGATAACCCATGCGCCGCAGTCAAAAATAAACAAGAGCCACATCACCGCTTAAGATACCTGTCCACTGATGAGATGAAAGCACTAATCGCTAACTGCCCCGCCCGTCTTTTTCCTGTTGTGGCCTGTGCCCTAATGACCGGCATGAGAAGAAGCGAAATCCTCAATCTTGAATGGCAAGATATTGATTTCACAAGTAACACGATTCAGATAATGAAATCCAAATCCGGCAAGATGCGCAAAATACCTATCATGCCGAAATTAAGACAGATTTTTATTGACCTGCCCGCAAAGCCCTCGGGAAATGTATTTAATATGCCGAACATAACCCTTAGAAGACACTTCGCATTAGCCCTAGAAGCCTCTAGAATC
>CAIPTO010000138.1 GCA_903867985.1 uncultured Elusimicrobia bacterium
CCTTAAATCCTTAAGGGCCGCTTTGTTCCCGGTCAACTCCCATATGTCGGCCGCAGAATGCAGCCAGATGGCGTTTTCCAGCGTGCTCTCGGTATTTTCTCCGATGTGGCCGTATGCGCTGGTCTCATTAACATAATCCGTCCAGCCGATTGGCGGCGCGGAACCGGGACTTACGGTAAATTCCAGCCTGTCGCTGCCCTCAAGATCCAGCGTATTCCCGGCATACGCCGTTACGGTATGGGTTCCGGCCGCGAGCGCAAAATCAGCGGGGATGGCGTAATGAACGGCGATATCGGTCGCATCGACTTCAGGCGCGAATGTCAGCCCGGGGGCGCCGGCCTGTATCGTAGTCGCCGCCGGCAGATCCCCGTCCAGCACCAGCGTTATTCCGGACACTTTTATTTTGGTTTTGGATCGGATAGTCAGCTCTATCGCCTGGGTGAGCGGGTTGAATCCAGGATTATCTTTTGCCGGCGCGGACCAGGTAAACTGGGGGAATGGGGAATAAACTTTATAGCTAAAATCTTTGTTATATGTAGCATCCCAAAGCCGAATCACTCCGTTATAATCGCCACTGATAGCGATATTCTCCCTTGTAACCCGTTGTCTTCGTGTACCGTCGGCAAAACTATTTACCACAGCATGAATTACAGCCGCACTGCTTTGATAAACTTCACCAATCAGCATCACATGCTTCCCTTCACCGTTAACAATCCTGTCAAAGATATCCCCGGCTTTAACTCTATCCGTACTGATCAACATGGAATACTCCGCTAATTCCACGGTGCTGTAATGATACCCTTTAAATCCCAATGCTCTTGTGACAAATCCGGAACAATCTAGACCGGTAAAATCCGCATTATCACCCATCTCACCTATGCCATGGTCATGTCAATTTTCTGGGTGTAAATTCGGGAAGCATGGGCGTAGTTTCCTTAGACCAGCGCCAAATCCTTTTCCCGAACATTCCTTTCCTTCCAAAGTTGCTTCGCCCAGCGTGCTTCTTGCGGCAAAGAAACCGCCCAGATCAGCTTTAAAACCTCTAGTTCCGAATGCATCGTCCCCGCGCTGTTCATCCGCCGCCGCAGTTCCAGATTAAACCGCTCTATCAGATTCGATGACCGTAGCAACGTCCAGAAAGGCTTCGGCTCTTTTTGAAACACCATATGGTCCTCAAACCTGCGCGTAACAAGCGATACCGCACCAGGATATGCCGCGCCCCAACGACCCTGCATTGCGCCCAGCGCGCGGTTGGCTTCATCCCGGCCTTCCGCCCAGAAGATCTCCCGGAAACAGGCTATGAAGGCCTTCCTGTGCGGCGCAGCGACCTTAACGCGCACATTGCGCAGCAGATGAACCACGCATAACTGGTGGGGAACATTCAGCAAGTCTTTCACCGCGCTTTCTATCCCTTTGTGCTCGTCGGAAATGACAAGGTTTAACTGCTGCCTGTCCATGCCTCGCGCCAAAAGGTCTTTCACCAAAGCCTTCCAGGAATCCGATGATTCTTTGTCCCCCAGTAGGAAGCCGAGGATGTGGCGCCGACCATCCTCGGTTACGCCAAGGGCTGCCAGCAGCGCTTGCTTGCTGGTGAAACCTGGCCGGCGAACCGGCAAGTAGATGGCGTCCAGAAACAGGTACTTTATACCTGTGGGAATAGGCCGCGTTTCCCATTCGCGCAGCACTGGTTCGAGGGTGTTCGTGAGCGTTGAAACCGTCGAGTGCGAAAGCCTTGTCCCAATAACGGAATTCAATTCCTCGGCAACAGCCCGCGTGGAGGTCCCCCGCAGCCAGAAGCGGATAGCCAGAACATCCCGTAGGGCTGTACCGGCAGATTTCAGGGCCTTTGCCAGCGGCAGCACAAGGGTGCCGCTGCGCACCACCGGCCGCTGCAGTTTGATTCGGCCAAATAGTCCGGCTATCGTAAACGGCTTAAATCCATTGCGTTTCACGCTGCCGGCGACACGCTGATACTGATCGCGTTGAAGAGCGATGTCGCGTTCGCTTTCAAGGCGCTCGTTAAAGGCTTTCGCTATTGCGGAATTCATCTCTTGCATTAAAATGCTCTGTAGCTTTTCCGGCTGAATAGCTGATTTTACGCGCTGATGTACTTGACTGTTAACTATTTTTTCAATAATCTGACTATTAGTGAGCATGGGTGTCCTCCGTGGGGTTTTTCTCGTAAATTAATTCTACGAGATACCCATGCTCCCTACAAATTTACACCCGAAATTCTAACACAACCCCTTCTCCGCTATCCGCGCAAGACTGACGCTATCAAGGCGCGCGTTCATCCTTTTTGTTTGGCTGAGGGGGAACCGCTTACCGTCATCAGGAAAAGCCATAATCTTTACTTCCCGGGCCAAAAAGGCGGGGCAGACTCGGGCGATCGTAATATGAGCGGAAAAATCGTGTTCCAGGATAAATCCCGCCGCCGCCAGCCCCGAGCGCAATTTAAGGGCTATGGCTTTAAGGGCGTCTCCGCCATTTTTCAGGCCGAGCCACAGCACGCGCGGACGCTCAAGTGAGGGGAAGGCGCCGAACCCGCCAAGCGCAAACCGGGGTTTCCTGAAAGCGCCGGCAGCCTCATCGATACTTTTTTTAACAGCTAAAAGTTTTGATCCCTGCGCGACATCACCAAGGAATGTATAGGTCAGATGGATATTCTCCGGTTCCACCCATTTTACCGAATCACCCAGCAGCGGCCCTGCGTAGTTTTGCAGATCCCTGATTCGCGCCAGGACGGGAGCGGTAAAGCCGGAAGAGATAAAAAGACGCATATTATAAAAGCTTTCGGAACTAATTGACGGTAACTGAAGGCCACAGAGAGCAAAAGAATGCAAAAGGAAGTAAGGTTCGGGAAGACACCATTAAACTTTTATTTGCTTTCAGTGGCATTCAGGCGCTTTCTATTGCTTTCTTTGGCCTTCGCCCGTTTGCCTTTTTTGTTTACGCGGACAGGTGTGTTTATCTCCCGGCGTATAACGCTGCGCTTAAAAATCCTGTCCCGTATAGCAGCTTTTTTGGAATCGCTGACCGGTTTCCAGCTCTTTCTGAGAATATTCACTCGGGCGCGCATAGCTATAATTTTAGTCCGATAACGGCTCATACTAGACAGTGGCACCGGTCGAAACCGCTTCTGATCCGGAGTGAAAATCATTTCCGTGTTCTTCTCGATCAGGTATTCGCTTTGGGGTTGGCCGCTTTCAGCCAGAGGTTTAACAGCTACCCGGCCCTCGTCAAAAACCGCGACGCCGGTATTCTTACCCAGCTGGGAATATTCAACTGCAAATTCCGTGCCGCGCACCGCGCATACGGCCGATGGCACGCGCACCTGCATTTTTAAATTTTCATCCAGAAAATGTTGTATCTTCGCCGTAATATTCCCGAACTTCAAGGTAAACGCGGACTCTCCCTTACTGAGCGAGGATATTTCCAGTTCGGTATTCCTGCCGACCGTAATAGCTCCCTTATCGTCCAGGTACACCTCGGCCACTCCGTCAGCAGTTTTTATGTAATCCCCGGAATCGAGAGACATCTCACCATCAAGAGCTGCCCATTCCTCGCCGCCTGAAGCTTTTACCCGCACATCACCGGAGATCTTCTTTACCCGGGCGTCCCAGTTCTCCGCCAGATTCTGGCTGAACTTGCCGGACTTCATCGCTTCCTGAAGCATAGCTTTATAATCTTCAGTCTGGGAAACATCCTGGGCCCTGAGCCCTTGAGAAAGAAGCATAAGACCGGACATCCAGAGAAACAAAAATATTCTTTTCATTTTCACTCCGTTTCTTTAAATTACACCGTCAGTTTTTTGAACTGTCTGCGGCCAACCTGCACCACACAGTCTTTAGGCTCAAAAAAAATATCGTCGCA
>CAIPTO010000139.1 GCA_903867985.1 uncultured Elusimicrobia bacterium
CGCTCCACGCTTCTTTCAGCGTATGCCTCACGGCATACTGCCTTGCGCTTCGCTTGAGTTTTCTGCAACCTGTATCCTCGGAGGACTTTCACCTCCAAGCTTGGTTTCATGCTGGGCACACAATAAAAACGAGCCCCCGGAAATATCCGGGGGCTCGTTTTTGTAATACTAATTTTTAAACAGCTTACTGGCCGGCGCCGCAGCATTTTTTGTATTTTTTACCGCTGCCGCAGTGACAGGGGTCATTCCTGCCCACTTTCGGCTCCGCCCTTTTCACAGTCTCCACTTTCTGGACATCGCCTCCGGCGGCGACTTCGGGATGCTTTTTAAGCCATTTTTTGACCTCTTTCTCGTTATTAACATCCACGCCCTCAACCAGCATCTTGCGGTAGATATTTATCACCAGCTTGCGCATCTCCGGGTTCTTGGCCTGGGATAATATTTCGGGCGAGATCTTGTTAAGTTCCTCAGCCAGCTCTTCGTCCGTTTTTTGAGCGTGAGGCTTTTCAACCTTTGCAGCGGACTGAACGGGGCGGACCGGAGCGGTCACCGGATTTTGCGCCGGCTCAGGCTTAACGGCGGGGAGCTCTTTAACGGCCGGACTTTCCGCAGGTTCTGTTTTTTTAAGTTTTTTTAAAAAATCCCACATAGTATTCTCTCCTTTATTATTAAGTGCTTGGTGTTTATCAGGCAGGTGTATGACTTATCACCCGCCACTAATCACTTACCGTTGTTGCCGCGTCCTTAAGAAAGCATGCAAGGGCTATTGAGTGCAGTTTAGTCATGGGTGAATCGGTCCTGGACGGCAGTATCACAGGTATATTTGAGCCCGCCAGAACCGTTGCCGACTTCACGCCGGCGCCGAAGAAAGAAAGCGCCTTATACACCGGATTGGCGGAATCCAGGTCAGGCAGCAGCGCGATATCGGTCTCGCCGGGCACTGCGCCGCTGATACCCTTTTCTTCAGCCAGTTTTTTAGAGAAGGTTATATATATATCATACGGCCCTTCTATCACGGCATGTTTTATCCTGCCGTCCTTAGACATATTGACGAGTTCAACAGCGTCCATGGTGCTGGGGATCTTGGGATTGGGCTTTTCCACAGGACAGACCACCGAGACCTTTGGCGTATCCACGCCCAGCATACGCATCATATTCACGGCGTTGCGCGTTATCTTGGCCTTTTCTTCAAGCGTCGGCTTGATCATAATGGCAGCATCGGTCAGCGCGAAAAGCTTATGATAATTGGAAAGCTCGAACAGCACGAAATGGCTTAGCACCGTCCCTTCCTCCACCGCAGCTATTTCTTTGCGAAGAATGGCTTTCATGTAAAACCTGGTGTCAACCAGGCCCTTAACCAGAAAGTCGCCTTTGCCGGCCCTGACAAGGTCCACGGCTTTATTGCACATCTCGGCGAAATCGGACATGTCTATTATCTCAAAAGCGTTTAGCGGGAGGCCGACTTTCGCGGCGATCGCAGAGACCTGGCCAGCCGGACCTATCAGTATGCCTCCGGAGATGATACGCTGGTCCACGCCCATCTTACAGGCCTCAAGAACCTCGTCATTATTGGCTCCGGGCACAACTATACGGTTGGTCTTGCCCTTTACCATTTTTAAAAGCTCGTCAAAATTTTTAAACTTCATAGTAGCTGCGCCTCGCTTGATCTTAATTTTACCTGAACGCCGCCGCTGTCATTAATATTTGCGGACCTTTTTGGGATGCTTCAGCGCGGTCTCCGCTGCCACACGGAGCGCGGCCATCTCGTCTCCGCCGGGAAAAAGCATAACTGGAGCTATCCAGCCTATCCGCCGCTTAAGTTCCGGCACGATAATTCTATCGTAGGCCAGGCCGCCGGACAGCACAACCGCGTCCACCTTGCCTTCCAGCACGGCAGTCATCGCGGCTATCTCCTTGGCCATCTGGTAGGCCATGGCTTCTACCGCCTCTTTAGCTTTTTCCCTGGTAAGACGCGCGGGGTCAAGACCGGCCCCTGGCACGACCTCACCGGTAAGGATATATTTCTCCAGGGCGATCATGTCTGATGTGCCGGTATAAGCTATCATACCGCCGCGGCCTTTGATCTTAAGCTGCATATCCGCCAGACTGTGCTTTCCGGAAAAACACATTCTCACCAACCCGCCGGCCGGCACGCCGCCGCTTCTCTGCGGAGTAAAAGGGCCGTCGCCATCCAGCGCGTTATTAACGTCCACGACGCGGCCCTGCATGTGGGCGCCTACTGACACGCCCCCTCCGCCGTGCATGATTATAAAATTACATTCCTCGTACGGCTTGCCGAGGCCGCGGGCTGCGTGACGCCCCACGCGCTTCTGATTAAGGGCATGAAAAATAGATATGCGCGGATTTTCCGGCATGCCTGAATAGCGGGCCAACGGGCCAAGTTCGTCCACCACTACCGGGTCGGCGATGAAACACGGGGTCTTGCATTCGTCGGCGATGCTTTTGGCGAGGATACCGCCGAGATTGGAAGCATGGTCGCCCCTTGGCGCTTCGTCCAGATCCTTTAACATTTTGTCGTTTATCTCGTAGGTGCCGCTTTCTATGGGTTTAAGCAGGCCGCCGCGGCCTATAACGGCATGCAGCTCTGACAGTCCCACCTTGTTCTCCTCCATGGCGTCAAGCACCATCTTTTTCCTGAAATCGTACTGGGCGGTGATCTTCTGTTTTTCATAGGGCTTAAGCATCTCGGGGCTATAGCGCACCGTTTTATGAAAGACCAGATTGTCGCCGCGGTAAAAACTGACCTCATCCGAGGTAGACCCGGGATTTATCACAAGAATATTGAATTCCGCCATAAGTTGTTCCTTTCCCCGGATATAGAATACTGTCCGCTATTATTAGCAAATCCCGCCTTCGGCCTGGTCAGGGATTTTGGCTGAAAACCAGTTCGTAAAAATACGGCATGTTCTTTTTTTCAATGGTGAAGAATATTTTCTTTCCGCCCTCGGAGGAGAAGGCGGCCTGCTCCTTGGCGCCAAAGCAGTACTCTTCCTTTTTGCAGGGGAGCGCTGTTTTAGGCCCGCTCCACGGACCCCAGGGGTACTGCGCCGTCCTGAGCTGCACCGCGCCGGTCTCCGCATCCTGGTAAAGCGCCAGATACGCCTTTAGATGCTCGTTATACGAAACCGAGAATTCTTCCGGCATATTTTCCATCACAGTCGCGGCGTCGCCGACATCTCCGGCCCAGGAGCCGGAAGACACGTCGGCGCTGTAATAGGAATAGGCATCCGGCTCACCGGCTTTTTCCGGACGGACGCGGGCGAGCGCCGCCGAGTATTTCCCCGGCTCGGCAGCGTAGCGGCCGTAGATATACAGCCAGCCGTCCTGATCAAGCAGAAGCGCGGAACCAAAAGAGGGTTCTATATCCGTCCAGAGGAAGTAGGATGCCCCTTTTTTCAGCAGTCTGTAAGGACCGTCCGGTTTTTCCGCCACAGCCAGTCCCTGCCCTACCCTGAAATAGTCGTAGGCCCCGGGACCAAAATTATTCATTATGGAATAGTAGGCGTAATAGCCGGACTCCGTCTTTACACCCGCCCTGGGCCAGAACTTGCGGATCGGGGCATACTCCGCGAAATCCGCGGAACAGACAGGCAGCGGCCACTTGTTTTCATCGGCCACATAACTGAGCGCGCCGGAGGCCGTGTAAGGAGAAGTGGCGGAAAGGATCGCCATCCCCCCCTCGATCATCCCCCAGAGCGCGACCTCCCCTTTCTCCTTAAACTCGCCTGTCCAGATATTATTCAAAAGCCAGAGAGTCCTGCCGTCGCCCAGCGCCACGGAATAGTTGCCGGCCTGTCCGACCACCGGATATGAGGATCTCCGCAGGGAGAGAAGCGGCCCGATCTCTTTGACGGAAAGGATATTTAAAGCCGGGGCCGGAGAAACAGCAACCTGCGCGGCCGGAGCGAAGGACTTCACCGCTTTAGGAGTTTCGGCCATAAGGCCGACAGGGACCAGAAAAAACAGACCGGGAAAAAAACGGAAAATTTTCATTTAAAACCTCTGACCATGGCCACAAACCGGGGCGGTAACGCAACGCATTTCAGGTTTATCATATAATAGAATCGCTTCTGATTTCAATCCGCTCCATGCCCATGCCTTACAGAAACGCCGGCTCAGCCCGCGAGCGGGGAGGATGTATTTTTTGTATACTTTGTAACATATTAGCAATTGAATTCGCGTTATTATTTATTAAACTATATATATGGAAGTTCGCCCCCGCACAATAAAAAATCTGATCGGATGCCTGGCTGCCGCCTGTTTATTTTCCACCTCTGGCGCCTTGAACGCCCAGGAAGTGAATGTGCTAAATCCGTCAACTACAAGCGTAACCGCGACTACGCTCGATTTCAACTGGAACTACTACGGGACCCCCTTATACGCGGTACTTTCCGACACAGACACATTTATCACAACAGTGTCCAGCGATATCCTGAACGATGCCCCCGGCATATCCTACACGGGCCTGAATGTAAACACCACCTACTACTTCAAGGTGAAAAATGTTGGCGACCCGGACACAGCTTACGAGGAAATCACGGCCGTCACTCTCCCGAACGCTCCCTCCGGGATTTATTTCAACTCTGAAGGCTTTCAATCCTACTTAATGACAGGCAGTGTTATCCGCATAGGCTGGAACACGGCCGGCAACCCTCCTGATACCCTTTATCAGGTAGACTACGCGCTGGCAGGTTTTGACGAGATCGGAGCCAGCACCACCATCAGGGGCTATCCCCCGGTGGATGTCGGCGGCCTGGCTGCCAACACTCTGTACAACTTCAGGGTAAGCGCCGTCAATTGGGCCGGAAGTTCTTCAGAATTCGCGGAAAGCATTTCCACATTCACGCTGGCGCTCGTCCCAAGCGGGATCACCAGCTCGGTTTACGAAACAACCGCCACCGTCTCCTGGAACGCGGTTTCCAACTCGAAAGGTTACCGGCTGATATTGTCCTCTTCAGCCAATATGGCCAATCTGATCGGAGAATTTGTAACCGTCGAGCCGGAAACTTCTTTTTTCGACCTGCCTGACCTGGAAACCAACACCACTTATTACTACAAGTTAGGGAGCATGAACCAATTTGAAGCTATCAACTCCGATTATCTGCGGAGTTTCACCACCCTGTCGGCCCAGCCGCAGGATCTGCAGCTGATCAGCGTGGACACCCAGGCCGTCACGCTGGGGTGGACCGCTCTGCCGGTAGAGCCTTCCTCGGCCACGGCTGACGGCTACCGGCTGGAAGCTTCTTCAACCGATTTTGACGGCACCGACGTCTACCGCTCCACCGCAACTTATGATATCCTGAACAGCACGCTCACCCTCAGCGGCCTGGGAGCCAACACCACTTATTATTTCCGCGTGGCCGCCCTGAATAAGAATTCCGACCCCCATTATTCGCTAAGCCTCTCGTCCATAACTTTGTCAGTCCCGCTTTCCACTAACCTGCTGACCACCATAGCCGACCCGCTGACCCTGACTGTAAACCTGGGTTCACCGCTGCCCTCCGTCCCGCAGAGCGGCTCCTGCGAGGGATACCTGCTGGAAGGTTCGTCACAGACCTTCGGTTCCGAAAGCTTTATATACTCAGCTGTCTCTGACACTAATTTCACAACTTCGCTTACACTCTCCGGCCTGAGATCCAACACAACCTACTACCTGCGCATAGCGACGCTCAACTGGACCAAAACCCCTAATTTTTCCGACCTGCCGGCAGTTGTAACGCCCATCGCCGGCGCCCTGGCCTCCGTTCCTGTGGCCGGCGTATGGGAGTCAAGCGTCGCCGTATCTTTCGCCGCCATCGACTACTCCGACGGCTATGTCCTGGAAGCTTCGCCGGTGAGATATTTCAATCCTATCGCCGCAAGCTCCTCAACTACGGACGCTCTCACCGCCGGCCTTACCGTAACCGATCTGTACGAAAACACTTCTTACTATTTCCGGGTCGGCACGCTTTACAACGGAGCCACAGTCTACACGCTGGCGGACCCGGTCAGGCGTTACACCCTGCCCAAGCCGCTTACGGATCAGGCGATAACGGCTGTATACTACACAAGCGCCACCGTATCCTGGACCGCCCTGGCGTCAAGCCCCTCCTCGGCTACCGCGGCCGGGTACTACCTGGAAGCTTCAACCTCTCCGGAATTCGACCGGCTGGCCGGCGAAACCTCCACCAACGATCCTCTGACCGGCAGTCTGACAATTCAGGATCTGCTGCCTAATACCAGCTATTATTTCAGAGCCGGCACAGCGAACCTTGACGGCGCCAAAAATTATGTTTACACGCCCAGCACCGCCACACTGGCAAATCCGGCGATACAGGCGGCCTTCACGAACCTGACAACCGGCCAGATGACCGTGAACTGGCTGGATAATTCAAACCCGCCGGACACGGTTTACTTTATACGCTTCTCCTCCAGTTCAGACTACTCGTCCGTGGTGTTCTCATCCGCCACCCTGAACACTTACGCCACTTTCTCCGGGCTGTCGACAAATACGACTTATTACTCCGAGATCACCTCCATGAACCGGCTGGACATTCCGGAAGGTCCTTATAGTTTCAACGCCATGGCGACGCTGGCCAGCGACCCTGTACCCGGAGCTTTTTCCTCGCTCGGGATCTCCTCGATAACGCTGAATTGGGATATCGGAGATAATCCGCCGGACGACACCCCCTATAAGGCCGAAATATCATCAAGCCCGGTTTTCGCGCAGCCGATACTGTCCTCGGTGACGCTGAGCACCAGCCACACATTCTATGGCCTGGTCTCGAACGCGACATATTATCTGCGGATTTCAGCGCTTAACCGCACCGGGATCGGCACGACGCCCATACCCATGGAACCGCCGGCGGCTCTTACTCTCCCCGCCACGGCCTATCTGCTGTCCGGCGCCGACACCTTTTCGAACCTGATGACAGACAGTTTTACTCTGCATTGGGCTGAAAATGGGAATTCCTCGCATACGGTCTATAACATCGAAATATCCACCTATAATACCGCAATATCCACCGATATCGCGGTATCCACCACCAGCAATTTTAACGCCTGGGCCCGCTCAAGTTCCACTACAGTAAACGGATTATCTTGCACCTTTAACGATTTAACCCTCGGCACAACTTATTGGGCAAAGATACAGGCCCAGGGCCAGACCGGAATAACCACAGATTTTGTACTGACCAGCACCATAACGACTTTGCGTTCAACCCAGGCCGGAGCCCTCGTCTCAAGGGAAACTACGGTGACCCTTCAGACGTCCTATGGGCTGATCTCTCTGTTCATGCCGGCGGGTTCGCTGGGCGGTTCCACCCGGATAACCATAGAGCCGACAACTCTCTTCATGCCTCCTGTATCCGCGGTCTCCGTACTGCGGCCTACGGGTATAGGGCTTGAGATCACCCGCTTCCCGCCCGTCCTGGTCCTCAGTCCCGTCACCATCACTTTCCCCTACCGGCTCTCCGACCTGCCCTCCGGCATAAACCGCTCTAACCTCGTTCTCGCGCTTTACGACGAGGTCAACCACATCTGGGTGCCGCTGCCTTCGGTTTCAGACCGCCTTAATAATACCGTGACGGCGCAGACCTGGCATCTTTCCACCTTCCAGCTGATGGAGGCGTCGCCCTCCGCGTCCCTCGGAACGGTGAGCATCTATCCGAACCCCTACCAACCGTCCAGCGTAGGGGATGTCATGCATTTCACAAATATGCCGCCTTACGCGAAAGTGAAGATCTACACTTTCCTCGGAGAGCTGGTAAAAGAATTTTCAGCGGATATCAACGGCATGGCGTACTGGGACGGGAAGAATTCCGGCGGCCAAAAAGCGGCCAGCGGGGTTTATATCGCCCTGCTGAAGACCAAAGATAAAAGTTCCAGCAAAATGGTAAAGATAGTGATAGAAAGATGAAAACGGCAGGGGATAGGGTTCAGGACAGAGAGGATAGGCTGCGGCGGAGAACATGATCATTCAGACTAAGCAGAAACCACAAGGCACGAAACGCAAAATCGCTGACATTTTGCATAAAGTTTTCTATTGCTTTGTTTTGACTCTCACCTCTACCCTGACACCGATATCCTATTGCGCAGCCGGAGGCTTCGACAATAATTCCGCCGGCACCAGCACGGCCCAGTTTCTCAAGATCGCTTCGGGCGCGCGCGGCGTGGCGCTGGGAGAGGCTTATTCGGCCATGGCGGACGACGCCTCGGCCATGGACTGGAACCCGGCCGGCTTGATAAAGATCAAGGACCATTCCGTCTCGTTCATGCACGCACCCTATCTGGCGGACACCTTCGTTGATTTCTTCTCCTACGGCGAAAGATCCGGAGAGATGGGGGCCATGGGCGTAGCTTTCAAATATATGAATTACGGAACGATAAAAAAAACCGACCAGACCGGCATGGAAATAGGAAAGGTCACCCCCTACGACATGGCCTTTAGCGTGGGTTTCGCCACTTACATCACCGGCTTCAACAAGGACCCTGAGGAACGCTTTGTCCTGGGCGCCTCCGGAAAGCTCATCAGGTCTCAACTACTCTCCTCGGATAACACAATTTCGGCCGATATTGGAATACTGTTCCCATATTTTTTTGACAACCGCTTTCAGCTGGCGATGACGGCGCAGAACTTCATAGGCACGCTGCGCTACGATAAAATAGAATCCCCCCTGCCGCTGATACTCCGGCTGGGCAGCGCGACGCGCATCACAGATTACCTGGCCGTAACCGCGGATATAGTTGCCGTAAACGATAATTACCCCTTCCTTGCCATGGGCGGCGAACTTAAGGCGGGACTGGGAAGGGACGCCGATCTGTTTCTGCGCTCCGGCTTCAACACGCGCGCGATCTCCGACATAAGCGGTTTGCGAAATTTAACCTTCGGCACCGGATTCCGCTATACTTCCTACTCGATAGATTATTCGTTCTCCCCCTTCGGGGAACTCGGTTCGGTCCACCGCATCTCAGCTAACATGAACTTTTAACCCGAGTTCTGCAGTTCAGAATGATTCCCATAGAGAAATCAGAGGAACAAAATTATTCTGCAGGATTCCCCGCGAAGCGGGCGGAGGGCCAAGCGCTATGCGCTACAGGCCCGACGGGATGTATTCCTCCCGAAGGGCGCCCGTTATACGGGCGGAAAACTTCAACTAAAGTTTTCAGGTTAACCCGAATCCTTCAGGCTAATTCCATTCCCTGATTTACTAACTGTAGATCATGTTGAACTGAAAGATCCGGGTTAATTCCCGGTTACTTTGTCGCGGTTGGAGGTGAGAGGGAAGGCGATGCCGGTCCAGAGACCGGAAAAAAGCATAGCGGCGCCGGCATAGGCAGCGGCCGGAATAGCGCCGGCGGCAGTCGCAGCAGAAAGAACAACCGAAGTTACTCCCTTTGAAAAACGGTAGGAAAAAGCGTCCGCCACCTGTTTTGCGCGATAGCGCGTGTCATACGAGAACGGGATGTACAGCGTTTCCTTTGAAGCCCTGAAAATAGAATAGTCCATGCCTTTAAACAGCAGAAAAGCAAGACCCGCGGTGAATATGCCGGGACGCATCAGCAGAAAAGCGCAGGCGCCTATATGGACCACAGGTATAGCGACCTGTATCCACCGCACCTTTATATAGCGAAGGAGCAGCGGCGTCAGAAGGAACTGCATGCTGAAGGAAAAAATATTAACCTTCATCCAGAAAGATCCGAAAAACGCGGTGCGCAGATCTTTTTCCGGCAGGACCTCTCGCGCCAGCTGGGTAAACCTCAGATCCAGAAGCGTGCCGACCACCTGCGCGGTGAAAATGATCATGGCGATGTACAGGACGGTCCTGTTCTCTTTTAATATGCTCAGGTGCAGGTGCCCTTTCCTGCCGCGCGCTTCCGCCTGAGTCGGCGCCGGTTCCCCGCCCTGCTTATAAGCAAGCCAAAAAAGCGCCAGCGCCGGCATGAAAGCCGCCGCCGACAATAATATGAACGTCTCGCTATGGAGCGCCACTACATAACGGCTGAGAATAAAGCCGCCCGCCAGAGATCCTAAAGCCCCCAGCCCCGCCACCGGCCCGTTAAAAACTCTTCCCTCCTCATCCTTAAGCGTACTGTTAATAAAAGACCAATACTGCTCGGCAATGATCACCACGTATGATTCTTTAAAAACGTAAAACATGAACACCAGCCATTTATTACCCGTCTTCAAGCCGAAAAAGGCCAGCGTGAAGACCGCGGCGCTTATAAGCATGGAACCCGCCATGGCCCTGGCGCTTCCGACGGCCGAAAGCAGGCGGCCATAGAGATAGATAAGAGCCAGCATCATGACCGGCACGCAGCTCAGAGCGTAAGGCTTGCTTTCGGCGCTGAAATGGGAAAGGAAAATAGATTCGGCTGTGGAACGGATAAATTCATAACCGCAAAAAAGGAACATGGCGGAAAACCCCGCCAAGAACACGGCCTTGGCGACGTGCAGGCCTCGCTCGGTCTTTAAAGCCGCTGTCAGAGTTGGCATATATGGAAGTGGATAGTGATGATCGGTCAGCAGTAAGTAATAGTTAAAGATGCGGAACTCTCCTTAATTATCCGCTCTACGCTATTTACTGAATACTTCCCTGTCGTTTTCAGTACTTAAATTGACCTTTTTCGTATATGGTGACCGCGGTTCCGTTCTTGAGTTTCGCGGTCACTTTTTTATCCTCGGTGTTAATCAGATCCCAGTGTATGGCTGAACTGTTATAGCCCAGTTTTTCCTTTTTCTCTTTGGTGAGCCCGGAGATATCGCCCGCGTAAGTGTCGGAATATGAATCGCCTATGGCTACGTGACAATTGCCGTACTTGCCGCCGTGGTTCTCGTCAAAAAGAGTGTCGGCCATGAATTTATCTATCCGGGAGAAGCGTTTATCGGTGAGCGAGTATTCACCCAGTTGCGCCGCGCCACGGTCGGTTACCATGACCTTTTTAACGTATTCAGCGCCCTTCTCGGCGCTTACCCTTACCGCACGGCCATTTTTAAACTCTATGCGTATGCCTTCCACGTAGTTGCCGCGGCTAAAAGCCGGCAGATTGGCGTAATACATACCGTTAGTGCCGCGCCAGTCCGGCGAAGTAAAAATTTCAAAGCTCGGGATATTGTGGCCGCTCACACCCAGAAAACGCCGCATGTCGCCGACCTTTATCTCAAAGTCCATGGACGCGGATTCGGTCCGGATCGTGTCGATATTAAGACCTTCGATCCATTTTTTTATGGACATGGAATTCTTGTAGATATCCGCCCATTTCTTAACCGGGTCTTTTTCGCCGAGGAAACAGGCTTTGGAGATCTGCACGGCGTATTCCGTGACGGACAGCCGGGCCTGCCGGGCAAGTTCCGCCGTAGGATAGGTGCACAGCGTCCAGCCGAATTTCCCCTTTTCCTCGTTGGCGGTCATAATATCCCTGAGAGGTTTGCGGGCTATGGCCGTTTCGGATTGTCTCTTTGTATCTATCCCTTTAAGGTGTGTGAGCGAGGCTGGAGCGTGGATATAGATATTGCCGTTGACCGCTCTGAAAAATTCTTTATCTCCGGCCGCTATAAATTTGCGCTGGGCCTGATCGGAGTGCATATAAAAGTCGCGTTCAAGTTGAGGGCTGGCCATGAAGCGGAAAACCACATTGTATCTGGCCTGTACCAGTTTGCGGTTGAGGATCTCCCCGAGTTCTTTGCCTTCAAGATCGCAGCGGACCAGGATAGTGTCATATTTCTTGAAACCGGGCCGGGCAATATTAAGCCCCCATATCAGCACATCCGCGTATTTTTCCAACTGCAACTTTGACAGAACGCTCATCTCACACCTCCAAAACACACTTAATATTTTAAATCCCGCATTCTTATTATATTTTATTCTTCTTACCCGAACTATAAAAAACCGCAAGGCGGCAAGACCGGCGCCGGCGACATCTTATAAAACGATGTGCAGGCGCGCTAAAAACGGACGAGCCGGGCGTCAGGAGCAATATCACGCCCGACTATCCACACAAATAGCACGGACCGCTATTTTTTCAAACCGCGATATTTCCGCGCTTCATCCCCCCTGCCGGCTTTTTCAAGGGCCCGGGCAAAATCAGAATAGGCGTCGTCCTCCGGCTTAGGCTGATATTTGGTGATATACGCCTCAAAAGTTTTTATGGCGTCATCGGTCTCTCTCAGAGCCGCCTGGCAGATGGCGACACGCAGCTCCGCTTTACGCCGCGACTCCGCCGTAGCTCCATCCCACTGCGCCTCATAAACATCTATAGCCAGTTTGTATTTGCCTTGCTCCTCAAGGACGGCCCCGGTAACCAGCAGCGGGTCGCGCTCAGCGACCCGCCCGCGCAGTTCTTTAGCTATCGGGGTCTCCGGGTATTTTTCGACTATTTCCTTATATATCTCCTCGGCCTTTTCCTTTTTCCCGTCCCGCTCATAACACTGCGCGATTCTGACGTCGGCCTGGGCTTTGATCCAGTCGCGATAGGTATTCCCTATAGCCAGTTCATAGTATTTAACGGCTTTCGCGCAGTCCACCGGGGTCTTAACGCCGCCATTGCCCGAATAGAGCTGGCCCAGGTAAAGATAGGCGTCGCCGAGCCTGGAGCTTTTGGGATAGCCGCTTATCAGGCGGTTGAGAAACTTCTCCTCCTCCCTGACCGCCGAAAGGTCGTTATCGCGCGCGGCTATCCAGTCATAATTCACCGCCGTCATCAGGAGCGCGCTATCAGCCATTTCGGAATCCGGGAACGTCTCAGCCACCTTGCGGTAAAGGGCTATGGCTTCCTCGTATTTTCTATCCTTATAGGCTTTCTCGGCTTTGGCGAAGTCATCGGAAGACGTCCCCGCCGAGCGGATCACGAAAGTGTTGCTGTTCCCTACCCGGGAATAAGAAAGCCCCTTACCTTTGAGGAACAACAGGATGTCCGCCACGGTAGTCTTGGTAAGTACGGTGGTGATGGGAATGTCCTGCGCGCCGCCCGCCACCACAAAATTCACCTTGGCTTTCGCGGATACGATGTCCAGGAAAGTAGTAAGAGGCGCTTCTTTCAGACTCACTTTATCCACGACGTTTTGCAGGAGCGGGTCTTCGATATCTTTCCGCGTGAGCGGCGGAAAACCCGCGAAGGGGACCGTGCTCCGTGAAACCTGTAAATTATCGGTATTCCCCAGCCTCCGGAATTCCAGGTCCTTTGATTTCGTCAACATCTCCAGTATTTCCCCGGCCAGGCAGTTCCTTATGAACACCGTGATCTGGAGATCGGCCAGGTCCTCCCCAATCGAGAACGAGAGCCCTGTCGCCTGGGACAGGTATTCCAGCAGCTGCGTAAGTTTTACGCCCTTCATTCTTATGGTAACGCGCTTGTCCAGCGCTTTAATTTCCCCCGACTGCGCGGGGCTGGTAATGCGCCCGTTGGGGGTTTCATTCTCCTGCGCGGAAACAGGAGCAATAAACGCGGCAGCTGTCATCAGCACGAACAGTAGTTTTAGTTTCATATCGTTTTCTCCATTGTCGGTACCGACTTCATCGGTTAGTGCCGTTCAACCCATAAAAGTTCACAGGATCCCGCACCTAGCGGTCTCGCAACTGTCCGTATAGACATAGCCGGCGCGATTCCCGCCGGGAACACCGTTATGCCCGGAGGGGGCTTCAGGCGCGAAAAATGCACTATTGACCGTAGCGGGGCCGTCCGAAAAATAAAGCGCCTCTACCGTTGCAGGGCGCGGAGCCCGGTGGCCGGTTAAAAACACCACGCCGGCATACATGGCAACCGCAAAGGCGGCTAGACCGAAGCCCCAGGCCGGCCTGAAAAAGCGCGTAAACAGCGCCGGCACAGCCGCGGCCTGAGGCGCGGCGTCCCGTTCCGCCAGCTTACCCATGAGCCTGGCCGTGAAACCCCCGGGAAGAGGGTCGGGCGCGACCGAAGCGGCGGCGGTCTTTAACTGTTTCAGGGCTTCCATTTTGGCCCGGCAACCGGCGCAGATAGAAAAATGCCCTTCCATTCCCGCGCGGTCAATGGAGCGGTCTTCGCTGAAAAGATAGTCGATAAACTCGTCTTTGGACAGGCAGTTCATTGTCGTTCACCTCGGTCAGGGTTTAAAACCGGTTCAAGTTTTTGCGCCAGCGCCGCCATCGCGTTGTGTATGCGGGAGCGCACAGTGCCTACGGGTATATCCAGCGCTTCCGCGATCTCCGCATATGAAAAGTGTTCCCAGCAGCTCAGGAAGATCACGGAGCGGTGCAGGGGAGAAAGTCCGGCCACCGCGGCGCGGATAGTTTTACCCGTTTCCTCGTTCTCCAGCTTTATCTCGATGGAGGGCGCCATGTCCCGCAACTCATGGCCAGCTTCGTCGCCCGCGCCACCGAACAAGTCCGCCGCGCGCCCCCTGTCGCGCAGTCTGCGGCGGCAGACATTTCGCGTTAAGGAGTATGCCCACGTGCTGAACGCCGCCTCGCACCGGAAATTGCCCAGCGATATGTATATCTGGATAAAAACTTCCTGCGCGATGTCCTCGGCCTCCCTGTCGGGGCCCAAAATGCAAATTATGAACTGGTGCACCCTGTCCTTGTATAGCTCCACCAGCCCGGCAAAGGCCTCCGCATCGCCGCCTGTAAAGCGCGAGATCAGGGTGTTTTCCAGCTCGATCAATCCTTTTTTGTCCAGGTGTTCCATTAGCTTCGGTAAACAATGATTATATGGTTATTATTCCGCGGCCGCAAACAGCTTTGTCGATGTCACGACGCGTCTTTTGCTTCCGTCGACCAGCTCACATAAAAGTAATATCCTGTCTCGTCGTCCACCCTTTTCCTGCGGATAATGATCCTGCGGGACTCTATCGTCAGAGTACAGTCCTTTCCTTTTTCCGTGATCTCGGATTCCGGGTACTTATCCAGTATCGGACGGCACACCTGATAAAGCCCGCATATCGGGTTCGCGTTGTCCTCGCAGTATAACCCCTTGGTGTCATTTTTATACACCGCCCGCACCACCACGGGAACGGATAAACACAAAGCCGACGCCAGTGCCGTATAAAACGTTTTTTTGGACACACGCTCACCCCTTTAAGAAGTTATGTCGTATATTAGTGCCAAAACCCGTAAAAAAGTTCACCCGCGGCCGGATTGGGCGGGGTTAGTTATTACTTTTTTAAATTTGCAGGGCTTTATAGCTGGAGAAACGCCATACACGTCAGAGAAACCGGAGGGGTTGCGGCGGGTTTTCTGTGCGATCCATTCTGAGGGTTTTAAGACCGGGGTCTGGAGCGTATTCCTATCATTAAACGGCGAGGACCGTTCAAGCCGGACAGCTATGCGGGCCGGCGCGTTCCGCAGCCGACGGAAGACCCCGGTCTTCTTACCCATAAAACCCGGACCCGGGGCGCGCGGGAAACCCGCTGTCGCCCAGACTGGGAATCTTGCGACTCTATACTCAACGCCGCAACAAGATCGGTTATACCTTTATTCTTTTGTCTATGACTTTACGGATCTTTCCGGTGCGCAGGACGCGCTCTATGGTGTTGGGCTTCAGGACTTCTATCTCCGGCTTATCCAGCCACTTCATCCTGATACTGTCCTTCAGATCTTCGCAATGCGCCTCTATCTCTTCCATAAGCCGGCCTCCCAGTTTCCCGGCGGCTTTTTCCGTAATTCCGGCGTCTTTGTACTCCACGCGTATCTTCAGCGTGTCCTTGTGGCCTTTCTTATCTATAACGACCTGAAAATTAAAGCTCAGCTCCGGAACCCTGCCAAGAGCGTTCTGAATATCATTGACGAATAAATGCGCCCCTCCCACATGAATGCGGTCGTCGCAGCGGCCAAGGATCTCGAAACTCGGCTCTTTGCGTCCGCACTCGCACCGCCGGTCCACCCAGCGGCCCAGATCACCGACCCTGTAGCGGATTATAGGCATATGCTTCTTATTCAGGCCCGTAACGACCAGCTCCCCGATCTCACCGCGCGGCACCGTTTTCAGACTGTCCCTGTCCACGAACTCGATGTACTGGCTGAAAGCAAAAAGATGATGCAGCCCTTTTGAACATGCCTCGCATTGGAAACCGATCACGCCCGCGTCCGCGGTGGCGTAGCCGGCTGACCGGACCGCCGAACCGGGAAACACGCTTTGAAAAAACTTTATCATCTCTTCTCCGACATACTCCCCGCCGTAGAATATCTTGTTGATATGCAGCTTATACTTGCCTTCTCCCGCTGCCACGAACTCAGCCAGTTTGATCATAAAAGACGGCAGGCCGATTATTGTCGTGACCTTAAAATCCTCGAGGTATTTGACAATATTCTCCAAAGGTAAATTACTGCCTACCGGCACTGAAATAGCCTTGGTATAGGCGATCGCCTTCTCAACGGAAAGCCAGCTGGACCACAGGTTCCCGGCCACGAACAGATTAGCGATAACGTCTGCGGCGCCCAACCCTCCGGCCTCAAAAGCGAAGGAGAGCATCCTGCAGGTGTGATCGTATTCATGCTGATCATAAAACACGTACTTTGGAGCGCCGGTAGAGCCGCCGCTGGCAAAATAAATGCCGCGCCGGACCTTGGAGGTCAGCAGATCGGAACTGTCAGGGGGAGTGTTCTCCAGCACATGATGTTTTTCAAGGAACGGGACCCTGCCAAAATCCGGGATGGAGGCTATCCTCGGGACATCCTTGAAATGTCTCTTATAAAAAGGGCTGCGGGATCTGGCGTACTCAACCAGTTCGCTCAAACGGTCCAGTTGTGAAGGCTTTTCCTCCATAGGAACCCAATTGACCAGCGACATCATCGGAAAGATCCCGTCATGGGGCGAACCGTCAGCTTCCTCAAGCATTTTGCCCAGCTTAACCACGCGCGCGATACCGGCGGGGCCTAATATTTCCAAAACCCGCTTACGCTCGATGGACCCGCCCACACCCACGGTTTGTATATAGCCGCGCAGCGGCCCAAGCTTATCCCGCACTTCTTCAAGCGTCTCCACGGTTTTGACATAAAGCACGCGGTTCAACGGAGAAACACGATAAACCGGATCCTTCTCGTAGATCACGGTCCAGTCGGTCTTGGGAGCCGAGCTCTCGTACGAGGCCGCGCCCAGAGCTGCGTCCGCGCGGGCGAGCTGACGGGCACGGGTTATCTCAACCTGCTCATCCGGAGAGAGCCGGCCGGGCGGCAGCTCTTTGGCCAGACGCGAAAAGTGCCTGCGCGCCTCTTTAAGAAACGAAGCCGCCAGCGCTTTATGCCTTTGGGCCGGCGCTACAAAATAAAGGGTGTGAAGCGAGGAGCAGGCGGCCTGGTCCCAAAGCGAAGCGTCCAGGGCGGCGCGGCGGGCTATTTCGCCCATCCCCTCGTTATCTACGCAACTCTCAAAAACTACTCCGACGCTGGTCTTTGGACCGAAACCTTCCACCCGGACGTCTATGGGCGCTATCCTTCGGTAAGACTGCACGGCGTCGTAGCCCCCCCAGACAAAAACAGCGTTCACATTTTTCAGCACGGCCTCTTCTAAAACCTGGTCCCCCCCCTTCCAGTTCAGCACCGCGGCGGAAGCCGAAAGAACCCCTTTCGTGTCGGCCTCTTTCAGAGCCTCCATAAAAATATTTATAAAATTGGAACCTGATGATGAAAGTTTCACGATATTGACGTTCTTGGTCAGGAAACCCGTGACCATTGAGTCCAATATCCCGAGGAAAACATTGCCGGCCCCGACATGCAGCACCACTCCCTTCGGCAAAGCCCTGATAAGGCCGTCATAGCCCCGGCGCTCCACGGGAACTTCCAGCGCGTAGGGCAGGAACAACTCCATATTCATGCGTTTTATCAGCGTATTCTTTTCCAATATCCGGGGAATTATATCCAGACTTTTATCTATAACCGGCTCTGAGAAAGATATTTGCTTTTTTAAATGTCCCAGGGCAGCGGCGCGGTACTTGCCGCCCTTTTCAAAAAGTTTGCCGGCGCCGGACAATGTCTCGGCTATGTAATCCCGGGAGACGCTCCGCATAAGCGCGCGCGCCGCCTGCGCTTTAACGCCCATGTCCTCCAGTTCAGCCGGAGTCCATGAAGATTTGTTTAGGGTTTTCCCGAATAAATAGGTGTTTTTAATGTTCATAAAAAATGCCGTACTCCGTAGGCCATATGCCATAGGCAGAAACTTAAGGGACCTCTTAGAAACTTATAACCTAAAGCATACAGCTTATAGCAAGCGCGGCGGTTTACAACATTGTCGCCGCGCTTATCGCGCAGCCCTTGAGTTTCCTGACCCCTGCACGGCCTTTTATAACCAGCACATCTCCGCCTATACCGCATTTGCAGCCTCTCTCCACGCGGCCCATGTCGCTGGAAAGAAGAGAAAGAGACGGGTAGCTGGTAAGATATGGCGTGATAAATTGCAGCAGTCCGTCACGCCCGTAGCCAAGCGGTTTCAGCGTGCCGGGATCGCGCGCTATTACACGCCCATAGTTTGGAATATGGAAATTACCCAAAGGGCAATCCACGTAGGGAACACCGTGCTCCACCATTCCAAACAAGTCGCGCACGTTTGCAACCGGAATGCCCAGGTTTTTGGCGAGTATCCCGCGGTAGATTTTTTTATCTATCGCCTCGTCGGCCAAAGTCTTCCAGCCACCGCCGGTTATGACGCTGGAGCCGGGATTGAGTTTAACGGTCCGGCCGTAACGTTTGCGGAATTCTTCGGTCAGTTTAAGCGCGAAAGCCGGGAAGCCGATGAGGCGGGTGAGCTTGTGGGCGGCCTCGCATTTCTTAAGCGTCTCAAGGGCGCCTTCCATGTCAAAATAAAAATCTTTCTTTTCCTTGCTCCAGCGGAAAGCGTAGAAGATCCTGCCCTGTTTGGTAAAGCCGGACAGGAGCTTGTCGGTCCATGCCGTGCCCAGGTCTTTAGCCACGGCGGGGTCATAGGTAAAACAGATATAATCGTGCTCGCGCCGAAGATCCGTCAGGCCCAGTCCCTCAAACACCTTCCAGGCCATGCGCCTGACGCGCAGCAACGAACCCTTATCAAGCTGTATGCGGCTGAGCGCGCCGGTAGTGCCGCTGGATTTAAGTTCCAGCACTATCTTTGATTTCGGCAGAGTAGTAAGGTCCCGCTCTTTTAAAGCGGCCACCGAAACAAAAGGCATATTGACGATGTCATGTTCGGTCTTTATGAGGGCGGGGTTAAAGCCTTCAAGTTTCAGATAGTTCCTGAGGAATTTGGAATGCCTGGCCTGAAAGCCGAAAGCTTCGCGCATGGCGGCGCAGAAAAGGCCGGATGGTTTCACACCGAATTCAAAAGCGGGCGCCTCTATAACGCGGTCCATAGCGGACTGTATCCTGAGCGGCTCGTAGAACGGGGACGCGTCAGCGCGACAATAATTCGCAGCGCTTTCCTGTCTTACTCTCCTGCTGTCTTGCTGCCGCGCTGCACTGCTGCCGCGCTGTCTTGCTGTCTTTCTGCCGCGCTGTCTTTCCATATCAATCGTTCCTGAAAGCGGATTCTATGTAATGTTCGCGCCAGAGCGACAGGTATTCCCGCAGGAAATTCTTATAGAGCGAGAGAAGCTTCACGTTCCTGAAATCCAATACTTCGAAAGTTCTGGAGAAAACTATGCAGTCATAGCGCTTGTTGCCGGATTTCTTTACGCAGGGGAAATAGCCGCTGGGGATATAGCGCGCGTCCATGGCTTCGCGCTGAAGCTGCGGCGTATATGCGTCCAGGATGATCTCTACATAAGCCATGTTCATATCGCTGAGCTTTCGGGCGATGCTTTCAAGGACCACGGTAGCGCTTGTCTCTTTGGTTACGCCGCCCATGACAACGCTGTATTTATCTTTCTGGTTGTAGCTCAGATAGACTTCAGTAGACTGGTCCGGAGTGATGAAAAGCAGGTTCGGTTCGTGAAAAGGCATGTAGGCATGTTCGAAAAAGCTGTTGCTTTTGAGATTTTTAAATCTGTTCTTTATGAACGCCGGCGCGGTTATGGTTTCCAGAGGCAGGGGCGGTATCATGTGCCGGTTTTCCTGATAAAGACTTTTGACCTCGGTTACGGCAGGAGCTTCCAGATTTATCTGCCTGCGGACCAGGTCGTAAAACGGGACGATTTCCTGAACAAGATTTGGCTTGGGCTCCCTTTTCTTCAGCGCCTCTTCGGTGAAATAAGCGGTCAGGCAGTGCGTCTCGTTCTCATTCACCTTGTGCGTGTTCGGAAAGATCCCGAGCTTAATGAAGCCCAGGCTCTCGGTCAGTTTTTGCGGAGCGTGACTGGCCGTGCGCGTGGTGGCGTAAACCACGTCCGCCAGCTTATGGGTATGGGTAATAGCGTCCAGGACCAGCTTCATCATTGTGTACGCCAGATCCAGTTTCCGGTACTCCTTAGAAACCACGGCGCCGAAAGCTTTCGCTATCCGGTCGGAGATATCCAGGGCGTAGACCAGGCTGCCGATAATTCTCCCTTCGCTCTCGGCCACCAGCCAGTAATAGCTGTCGTTCTCTATGGCGCGGCGCATCTTGTCTTTGTCGGTTATGAGCGATATGGCGTAATTGCCGCCGTAGACCTCGGCGTAAAGCATCTGAATGCGGCGCATATCCGGGATCTTGGCCAGCCGGATGGTGATATCAGCTTTCCCCCCGTTCTTTATAATCTGTTCCATTTTTTTCAGCGTCATAAACCCTGCCCCCTTACTAGTGTAGCGTCCCGGTTGGCCGTTTGTCGGCCGCAAGCCCTGTCGCGGCGCATCCGGAGGATTGTTCCCGGTCGCTATATAATATAATATAGTAAAAATGGCCCGCCTTTTGCATGTGTTGAAATAACCAAGCGGGCCGCGCTCTTAAGGAAAACAATAATGAAACTCAGGAATTTTCTTATTCCCGCCGCTCTTTTACTGACATCAGGCTGCGCATCCTTCAACTCCGGAGACGTACTTATACCCAGAGGCTATCTGCGACAAATGTTAGCCGAACGCGGCGTGAAGCCGGCTTCGGATATAATAGTGGTCTGGAAAAACTTCCCCTATAAGAACCCTACCGACACTATCGGTGAAGGAGCCATTGATCCGCCCAAACCTCAGCCGATACCTGTGCCGATAAGCGACCTGGTATGGCTGAAGGATCACGCCAGGGATATATTCTCGGAAGCCGGCCTCTACAACGCGGAGACGGGTTCCGGCACCATAAAACTGACGCTGACCTCGTACGGACGCTGGACCTACGGAGAAATATTCAGGTCTTTCCTGGTGGATACGGGATATATCTTTATAATACCGGCCAGCCTGCTTGTGAATCATCAATTGGTGGCGGAATATGACGGACTTTCGGGCCGGGCCAAAGCGGAGGAGATCGGCAGGACCAAGACCACTTTCCACGCCATCCTCTTCCCTCTTTATCCTTTGTTCCGCCCGGGGGCCACGGAGCACTCCCTGCTGAAAAGCATGCTCTGGAGATCCGCCTCCGACATCTACGCTAAAGCAAAACGATCGAACGCCCCGGCCGAACCTTCCCCGGAAACTCCTGTAGAAAACCGCGCCGCGTCAAAAGTTACGGAAACAGACGATTAGCGCAACGCCGCGCCCCTATTTTTTAACATCGGAAACTTCGCCCGGCTTGGAATCGGCGGGCTTAGTCTGGGCCGGCTTGGCCTCTTCGTCTCCGGACTTTTCCTGCGCGGGCTTCACATCGGCGGCTTTAGACCCGGCGGGCTTTGACGAATCACTATTTAAAATCGGAGGAGTCGATGCGTCATTGGGCAGATTGGCAAGCGCCATTTTGGCGTCGGCGGCGTAAGAACTGTCAGGATTGTCTTTGATGAATTTTTCCATTGCCGTCCTGCCTTCGGCCAGCTTACCATCCACCACCAGCTGCACGGCGGCGGTCATGGCCTTTTTTTCTTCGGCCATTTTTTTCTGGGCGTTTTCCGAGACGCCCCCCTTCCAGTAGAGCGCCTCGGCGTCGGAACCCTGCTTTGCGCCGCGCACGGCGGCGACGGCGGAGACACGGTTTTTGGATTCAAACTTCTTCTGCACCTTGGATTTCAGCCCCTTGAGCAGGTTGTCATAATAACTTTTCCAATCCTTACTCTCGGCGGCAGAGACCGAGTTAACGGCGAACAACATTATAAACCCCATCAATATTTTTTTCATAAATAAAACACCCCTCCACATGATATTATCAGAGAACCGGACGACTAACCGGTCCCTTTGAACGGCTAATCCTCTAGTCTTCCAATCTTCTATCCCTCTAACTGCCTACTTACTTAAGCAACTTATCCCCGATATTCTTCACTTCCGGGTCCAGCCGGGCCGCCCGGTCCACAAAAACCTTCACATCATCTTTTTTGCCCAGTTTGGCCGCGGCGCGGGCCGCGTTCAGCCAGACATTGGCGTCGTCCGGGTCGGCCTTAGCGGCTTTAAAATAATAATCACTGGCTTCCTGGTAACTCCCGGCCTTAAAACTCACATTGCCAAGATTGTTAAGCGCGGCCGCGTTGACGGGGTCCTTACCCAGAACCTTGCCGAAGTTTTTGGCCGCCTCTTCCGATTCTCCGTTCTGGGCGGCAAGTATCCCCAGATTTATCTGCGCGTCGGCGTCGTCCGGATTTTCAAGCAGAATAGCGCCGTAATATTTTTTAAAGTAGTCGTAGCGCGCTTTAAGCATGCCGGCTATAGCCTCTTTGACGCGTGCGTTGAATTTCGCGCGGTCCGGGTTGCTCTCAACTTCCGAATCCGGCAGAGTCACGGGTTCAAACTCCGCCCAGGCGACCCGCACGTCCACCATCTTAACTTCGGCGGCCATGCTCCTGTAGAGGTCGGCTTCATGCTTTATTGAATCGTAGAAATCCTTGCCGACCATCGTCGTCTCCACGCCTACCCAATATGTGTTGTTGTACTTTATCAGGTATTCCTCCGGGATGCCCGCCTCCCTGGCGTCAGAGGCGCCGGTGTCGAACATCAGCGCTATATGGCTGGGGTAATCCAGAAGGACGGCGTGCAGTCCGGAAGCCTCAAATATGGAGGAGAACAGCGCGGTAAGATCGTCACAATCTCCGCTTCTCAGCTTCAGCGTGTTCCTTGGGAACTGGACCGTATCGGTGACGAATTCCTTAGAGGATTTCTTAACCGAGTAAGGGCTCACCGGGTCGGCCAGGTAGCTGAGACCCTCCTCACCCAAGCCCTCCCAGATCATCAGCGCCGAAAGGACGTTCTCGTTCAGAAGGCCGGATTCATCCTGGTATTTATTTTTCTCATTCAGAACAAACCTGCTGAAACTAAATACCGGCGTATCCTTAGGCGTTATAAAGTTGGCCAGTCTGTCGGCTTTATCCCATATGATGGCGTTCTTTGAAAGCACTTCCACCGGCTTATTGAGCGTAAAAATCTTCTCGGCTCCGTCCTGATAATAAGTCATGGTGAGCTGGCACTGTATGGGCGTGTCCTCGTTAATGTTCAGGATGCGGTTGTTGAGGGTGGCCTTAAGGTCCACTTCCACCTTGGACTTCGGAGCGATCTCTCGCACGATTGCATCGGACGGGAAGTCCATGAAGTCCTTAAGGAAAAAAGACACCTTAACATTGCTGAAAGCTATATCGGTGTTATTCTGAACCGCTATGCGGCCCACAGGGTTCTTCATGTAATACTTATAATTGGCGGAGAAAATGTAACTGAGATCCACCGGCACGATTTCCATGGGCGCGACATTGGCGGAGGCGGGGCCGGAAATTTCCGCAGCGGCAGCCTGCTCTTTGGTTTCCGGGCCTTTGAAATAAACAGCCAATGGGGCCGAGCGGGCGCCGATATCATCCGTCACGGAGATTCCTGCCACGGCGTAATAATAGGTGGCGTTGGCGGCCAGCGCGGTATCGGTATACTCAGACTTATCCACCGTCCCCATCCGCTGATAATCCCCGTTTTCGGTATCGGCCCTGAAAACGACGAAATTCTTGAGCCATGGGGTTTTACCAGCCTGCCATGAAAGGACCGCATTAACATCATTGGCGGAATATTTTAAACCGAAAGGTTCTTCCGGCATATAAGAAAGCGAGAAGGACAGTATCTTGCCAGTAGTGTAATCTGAGATATAAACCTTATTGCCGGCTATATCCATGTACTGCGGATCCATGAGCTCTCGCTCACCCGGGCCTTTGGCGAAAAAGCTGGAGATATACTTTCCCTGGTCGTCGAAGATCTTTACGCTGTACGCGCCGCGATCCAGGATGTAAAAATAGGTCCGGCCGTCGTAATCTATGGAGACGGGGTCCTGCAGGTGTCCGGAATCGTCCCACACGCGCAGGAACTTGCCGTTGGCATCCGTGACGATAACTTTTTTAAGACCCGCGTCCAGAATATACAGGTTGCGGAGGTTATCAGTGCGAACCCCGATGGGTTTCTGCAGATTTATGCTGCCTATGACCGGGCCGACAGCGAAGAGAAAGATGCCGTCCGAGTTAAAGGCCTGTATGCGCCTGTTCCCCGTATCGGCCACATAAATAACGCCTTTGAGATTCACGGTAATGCCGGTCGGGTCGGAAAACTTGCCTTCTTTGAGGCCGCCGGACATAAAGCCGGCCTTTTCGCCGAACATGCTGGAGTATGTCCCGTCGGCGTTAAAAATTTGCACCCGGCTGTTGCCGGTGTCGGAAACATAGAGCTGGCCCTTGGCGTCGACGGCCATGCCGCGGGGAATCTTTACCTGCCCCTGCTGATCACCGGCGCGCATTATAGTGGTCTTGTTGCTGTCGGTGCCAACCAGTACCACTTCCCTCGCCTCCGGCATGTAGGCGGCCACGCTGAGATCGGGACGCACGGTAAAAATGTCGCTCTTATAAGCGTATTTATTGACCGGGCCTTTAAGGTTAAAGCGGTCCACTGGCTGGGCGTGCGGCAGCGCCGCGGGGTGCTCGCCCTCAAGCCGGATAGCCGCGATCTTCTTGTTACCCTCGTCGGCCAGATAGATCACGCCGGCGGCGTCGATGGCTATGCCGCGCAGTTTTAAAAATTCGCTCTTACCCTTGCCGCGGGTGCCGAAAGTGCCGACAATATCTCCTGCTTCCGATATTTCACGCACCTTTCCCTCTCTGCCGTTTATGACGTATAGCCCGCCGTAAGCGTCGACGGCCACGCCGTCGTTGGCGAAAGCGTAATCCCTCAGGGCTTTGCCGGTCCTGTCGTATTTCACTATAAGGGAATTATCGGCGTCGGAGATATAGATGAAACCGGCGTTGTCTGTCACTATGCGGCCGGGATTAAGCTTTGTAATGTTATCAGCCTTACGGACCGGGAAGCCGTAGAGGAAAATGCCGTCGGAATTAAAAACTTCCACGCGGGAATTGCCGGTATTGGCGACGTAAACCCGGCCGTCGGCCCCGAAAGCCACGTCCATGGGGCCGTCCAGCTGGCCGGGGAGCGATCCGTCGCTGGAGAAGGTCCACAGGAGCGCGCCGTCAGCGTCAAGCACCACTATACGGGAATTGCCGGTATCAGCCACGTAAATCCGGCCGTTGCCCACACTGAGACCGTTGGGCTCCCGCATCGGCGCGGAACTTCTTTTAAGAAGCTTGCCCTCGACATCAAAGATGAATACAGCGTTGGCTTTAGAATCGGCTGCGAGGATCCGTCCATCCATCGCTGCCACGGCTGAAATTTTCATCAGCGCGGGATTGGAGATTTGGCTTTTGAATTCAATCTTCTCGTAGGCCGACAGATTTGTGCCGGCGGCTAACAGGATGGCTGAAAATAGCAATTTACGCATCTTACCCTCCGCTAAATGGGAAAAATTTCATGAAAGCAGCTTGAGATAATTATAGTTAATAAAAGGCCCAAATAAAACAAGGTCCGGGCCGGGGCCGGCAAAAACATGTGAGCGCCGTGAGCGGGAATTTGCTTCTGCCGTGTTGTTTTGCCATTTCACAGCCGCGCCGCTATTATTAGAAACGCTAATGCCCTTTAAGTTTTTCTACTTTCTTCCCGCCCCGCTTAACATGTAAAATATGGCGTAAGCGATAAGCGGTAAGGATCAAGCGGCAAGCGGGCAGGGACTATGTAAAAGTTTTTCGCCGTTTACTCCTCAACCTCGATAATTCACTCTCATTCACCAAGGACCGATAATGAACATTACTTTCATAAAGCGACTTATTTTCACTTCTATAGGCAGAAAAGCCGTCATGGCGGCAACAGGCTTGATGCTGGGTGGATTTATGCTGTTCCACCTTGCAGAAAACCTTCTCCTGTTTAAAGGAGAAGTGGCCTACAATAATTGGGTGGACTTCCTGCTCTCAAATCCGTTGCTGCCGCTGCTCGAGGTCGGGCTGGCGGCTGTTTTTCTGGCGCACATCGCTGCCGGCGTCTGGGTACGCCTGGAGGACTGGCTGAACGCCCCCCGCGGATACGAGGCACGCAAATGGCAGGGGGGCAGGACCATCGGTTCGTCCACAATGCTTTACACCGCGGCCCTGATACTGTTGTATCTGGCCTATCACATGCTTACCTTCCGCTTCACGGACCATTCCATAGGTTTCTACCAGATGGTCACCTCGGCGTTCAGGAGTCCCGTCTTCGTGGCCGTCTATGTAGGCGGAGCGCTGGCGCTGGTACTGCACCTTTCCCATGGCATGCAGAGCGCTTTTCAGACCCTGGGGTTGACTCACCCGAAATACACGCCTTTTATAAAAACAGGCGGCCTGATAATAGCCCTCATAATGATCGGTTTCGCGCTCATCTCGGTCTATTACCTGCTGAACCTGGACATAAAAGCAGCCGCAAACACGCTGCAGGTAACGATACAGTAATCATAGCGCAAAGCGCTATGCGGGCGGTCAATGTGCCTTATTTCAGCATTTAGTTAACAGGAGATTAATATGCATTTAGACGCAAACATACCAGCTGGACCGATAGAGAAAAAATGGGACAGCCATAAATTCAATCTTAAACTGGTCAACCCCAACAACAGAAGAAAATACGATGTTCTTGTAATAGGTTCCGGCCTGGCCGGCGCCTCTGCGGCGGCCTCTCTGGGCGAGCTGGGGTATAATGTAAAAGTGTTTACGCTGCATGACTCCCCCCGGCGGGCTCACTCCATAGCGGCGCAGGGCGGCATCAACGCGGCCAAGAATTACCCTAATGACGGAGATTCGGTATGGCGTCTTTTCCACGACACCGTAAAAGGCGGCGACTACCGCGCCCGAGAGGCGAATGTTTATCGTCTGGCCCAGGTCTCCAACCAGATCATAGACCACTGCGTGGCCCTGGGCGTACCTTTCGCGCGCGAATACGGCGGATCGCTGTCCAACCGTTCCTTCGGCGGCGCCCAGCTCTCCAGAACTTTCTACGCCAGGGGCCAGACAGGGCAGCAGCTTCTGCTGGGGGCCTACTCCACCATGATGCGTCAGGTAGCGGCTGGCACGGTGGAGATATTCAACCGCCGGGAGATGCTGGATATAGTGCTCAAGAACGGTGTCGCGCGCGGGATCATAGCAAGGAACCTCGTCACGGGTGAACTGGAATCCCATACCGGCCACGCCGTGCTGCTGTGTACCGGCGGCTACGCGAATGTTTTTTACCTTTCAACCAACGCGGCCACCTGCAACGTCTCGGCGGCCTGGGCCGCCTACAAGCGCGGCGCCGGATTCGCGAACCCGTGCTTCACACAGATCCACCCCACCTGCATTCCCCGCTCGGGCGACCATCAGTCCAAGCTCACACTTATGAGCGAATCTCTGCGCAACGACGGCCGGGTTTGGGTGCCCAAGACCAAGGGCGATAAGCGGCCCGCCAACCAGATACCTGATATGGAAAGGGATTATTTTCTTGAACGGCGCTATCCGGCGTTCGGAAATCTGGTCCCCCGCGATATCGCTTCACGCGCGGCCAAAACGGTGGCGGACGAAGGAAAAGGCGTAGGCCCTACCGGCCAATCGGTCTATCTGGACTTCCGCGACTCAATTAAGCGCAAAGGCCTTGAGAAGATCAGCGGCGAATACGGGAACCTCTTCGACATGTACTATCAGATCACCGACGAGGATGGCTACAAGACGCCGATGCGCATCTACCCCGCCCCCCATTACACCATGGGCGGCCTGTGGGTGGACTATAACCTCATGACCACCATCCCGGGGCTTTTCGCGCTGGGCGAGGCCAACTTCTCCGACCACGGCGCCAACCGCCTGGGCGCCTCAGCCCTCATGCAGGGCCTGGCCGACGGATTCTTCATCGCCCCGTCCACCGTTGGCGGCTACCTTGGCGCCACGAAGTTTGAGGATGTCGCAAAGAGCGACGCGGAATTCGGCGCGGCCTCAAAACAGGTTCAGGCGCGTATGAACAAGATCCTGGGTATTAAGGGCAAAAAAACCCCCGGCGAACTGCACCGGGCTCTGGGCAATGTTATGTGGAACGACTGCGGCATGGCCCGCAATGAAGCCAGCCTTAAAAAAGCCCTGAAAAAAATACCCGAGATCCGCGAGGAATTCTGGTCCGATGTCGTAGTACCCGGAGCCGATAAGGACTTCAACCAGACGCTGGAGAAGGCGATGAAAGTTGCCGACTTCCTGGAATTCGCCGAGCTCTTCGTCAAAGACGCCCTGGAACGCAAGGAATCCTGCGGCGGCCATTTCCGCGAAGAATCCTGCACCCCCGAAGGCGAGGCTAAACGCGACGATGCGAAGTTCTCGCACTCAAGCGTCTGGGCCTACGCAGGTGAAGGGAAAGAGGCGGTGCTTCATAAAGAGCCCCTGGCCTTTGAGCACATCAAGATGGCGGAACGGAGCTACAAGTAAGCGCTGCTAATATGGAGAACCGGTCATGAATAAATCAAAGCATTTTAACGTTACTATCCGAGCGTGGCGACAGGACGGCCCGGAGGAACCGGGCCAGATGAAAGCCTATAAAGTCAAAGCCATTTCCCCGGATATGTCTTTTCTCGAGATGATAGATCTCCTCAACGAAGACCTTATCAGGAACAACGAGAAGCCGATAACATTTGAAAGCGACTGCCGCGAAGGAATCTGCGGAGCTTGCGGCCTGGTAATAAACGGCGATGTGCACGGCCCGGACGAACATTCCACCGTCTGTCAGCTTCACATGCGCAGATTCAAAGACGGAGATGTCATAACAGTCGAGCCCTGGCGCATAAAATCATTCCCGATACTTAAAGACCTGGTGGTGGACCGCTCGGCCTTTGAACGAATAATGGCGACAGGCGGTTATATTTCCGTCAATACCGGCGCCGCCCCCGATGCCAATGTTATCCCGGTGAATAAGGATGACGCCGAGGAAGCTATGGATTCCGCCGCCTGCATCGGCTGCGGGGCCTGCGTGGCAGCCTGCCCGAACGGCGCCGCCATGCTGTTCACAGCCGCCAAGCTTTCCCAGTTCGCTCTGCTCCCTCAAGGTCAGCCTGAACGCTCAAAACGCGCGCTCAGCATGCTTGAAGCCATGGACAGAGAAGGTTTCGGAAACTGCTCCAACGAATACGAGTGCGAAGCGGTCTGCCCGAAAGAAGTGAAGGTCACAAATATCGCGCGCTTAAACCGCGAATTTTTGTTAGCTAACTTTTTCGGCAAAGCCGAGCCCAAATCAAGCGCCGCGCGCCTGATATCCACGCCGGACATCCCGGAAGACGAATAGGTAACGCCAGACTGCAAGTTCGCGGGCTGGCGAATGGGCCGGAACGCAAAAACGGTGTCGGCCACACCGTGGCCGCACCTCCGGACCTCGGCACTCGCGCTTACGCAAACTCGGGCCTCCGGTACGGTTTTGCTAATCCGGCCCATTCGCCTCCCGCTCCACCGATATGCCCTCGCTGCTTATAACCTTAAACATGAATACATACCCCCCCCCCTTATCCTTGGATATATCAATAACTATCCACTCGTTGGATACCGATACAATTCCTGTTTTTAAAACAGTAAAAAAGTTAAAATACGGTATCAAGATGTTAGTTAACCAAGGAATATATTCAGATTTAATACCAGAGCGGGTAAATCAAGTTGTAATTTGGCCGGGGCAAAGATGTTATATTTTATAGAGAAGAGCGGGGCTGATTGCGTCAAAAGCATTAAGTGCGTAAGTTTTACGCGGGGTGGCTCCGGTAGGCCTTTTTGTCCCGCAGTCGGATGAGGGA
>CAIPTO010000140.1 GCA_903867985.1 uncultured Elusimicrobia bacterium
GATTTAAAAAGAAAGATGTTTACTGCACGAAATGTGGACAGCATTTTAAAAAACATGAAGAAAAAGAGACAGATGTGGCAATTGCAATCAAGGCGCTGGAGATGTTTTATAACGACGAGTGCGATGTTGGCGTAATTGTTTCAGGAGATACGGATTTTGCCCCGGTGGTAACCGCCTGTCAGTCGAATTTCCCCAAGAAAAAGATTCTTTTCGCATTTCCTTATGGGAAGCAAAACGCTGAACTAAAATATATATCACCTGAATCTTTCAAAATAAACCATCTGCAATATGTGCAACACCAATTATCCAACCCCTATATAAACGGAACCACAACAATATCGAAACCTGCGGAATGGATCTGATAAGGCCAAGTCCCTCACTAACCGCCGTCGCGTTCGCTTCCTGCTCCGTTTACCGCTCGTTTAACCGTTAAACACCCGCTTGCTGACCGTTTATCAACCGCTCGCTTAACCGTTCGCCTTCCACCCATAAAAGCGAACTCCCCCCTTCAATCCTGTAACGCTTCCGTCGGGCTACCTCTTACACATTGCGCCCATAGTTCGCATATTTTGTAATATACGAACTATGTACCAATACAAACGCGAACCCCTCACCAACGAAAACGCCGACCGCCTAGCGAACGCCTGCAGCTCCGGGATCGAGAAAGTTGTTATCTCAACTTTACTCGACACCGGCCTGCGTGTCTCGGAGCTGGCCGGCCTCACTAAAGAAAACGTTCTCTGGCAGGATCGCCGGCTCCTGGTCTACGGTAAGGGCGGTCCGTTCGGTAAAAAGACAAAGCGGCGCATTGTACCGCTCACCGAAAGAGCCTTCACCGTCCTATCCAACTATTTTTCCCTTAACGACACCTTCGGCTACACCGCCCGCGGCATCCAGAAGATCGTCCGGCGGGTCTCCAACCGCGCCGGCATCACCCAAAAGGTTTCCCCTCATGTGCTTCGCCATACCTTCGCCGCTACCTGCATTAAGAAAGGTTTAAGCACCCGTTATCTGCAAATGTTTTTGGGCCACGACCATCTTTCCACCACGGAAATTTATTTAAATGTCTCCCCTGAAGACGCCTGCACGGAATTCAGAAAACGGTTTTAATTTTTCAACAGTATGTTTGTATTTTCTGTAGGGAGGAAATAATGGAGAAGTTAAACACAGGAAAGTGGCGGGATAAAAACGGAACTGCTGTAGACCAGTTGCCAGCAATTCCCCCCGCTGATTATGAGGGTTCCTTTGCGAAGTGGCATACGGAACTTATACGTTTAGGCCTTATGAAAGATGACGATGAACTTTGTGATATTATGATTTCAAGAAAGGTTTACAACAGCTTGCTTAAAAAATGCGAGGCTGAATAATAATAGCTATAGCGGCACTGCCTTTTCCCTGCTGGCTGGCACATAACACTAATTAGTGTTTTAGATTGTATAATGTTTTAATGTTAGTAGTGTTTTAATTTTAATAATATCTTGACACTTAACAATGTTAATCATAAAATACCCTTACAATGATTATAGCCATAACCAACGGGAAAGGCGGAGTGGGGAAATCCACGATCGCCATTAATCTGGCCGGCGCTCTCGCCAGTAAATCTAAAAATGTGCTGCTGGTGGACGCTGACCCCCAGGGAACAGTAAGTTATTGGCTCAACACCCGCAAGAAGCAGCCGCCGGATAGTCTGCTTCACAAAAACCTGCACACGATCCCTAATCCCTGGACGCTCACCGACCTTGGCGCCAGGCTCCGCCAGGAAGCGCAAAAGTTCGCCTTCACGATTATTGA
>CAIPTO010000141.1 GCA_903867985.1 uncultured Elusimicrobia bacterium
ATGCCGAGCTTATCCGCGAGATGCCGTCGCGGGCGTGGCCACTACGCGGCCCCGCACCGCTCCTTGCCGCGAGAAGTGGGTCCGCAAGGCTCGGCACTGCGCGCCTTCGCACTTGCTCCCAAGGTCGCGGCGGCATCTTATAGCAACCTCCTATGCGCGGCCTGCTGGCCGCTCCCGTCCGCCTTCGGCGTCCGTACACCGCAGAAATTATTCCCTGCGCGCACTGCAATCGAACTGTTATCTATACGGATTCGCCCGCGCCGACTGCAAATTTTGGTGTGTGGGACCAAAATTTGCCCCGGCGCGGCCCTGTTCCTGATAATATCTTATGCCGGTGGCCACAGGCTGAATAAAACACCGCCCCGGCGTCCGCTGCGCGGCCGCCGCGGCGGTCTTTTCTGTGATTGATTTGTAGCCACCGGCGGGGAGCGGAAACCGCAAAGACCGTAAGGAAAGGCCAGGCCGGTAGCGGCTTGCCGCGTGATGGCCGCCGCACCCGGCCTGGCCCAACTTATTTTTGACCTGTCCTTAACTGTCCTTAACCCGTAGAAGGACATAACAAAATGGTTCGATATTTGGCTTACTCTTACAACGTCCATGAATAAAAATCTTGGAATTTTTGACATCAAAGAATATCCAATGTTCCCCACAATCGCCACTCTCATATTTATATTCCCCATGAGTGGCGGACAATGGGTCAGTCACGATAGTATAATTCCCGACCCAGCCTTTTGTGGAGCTTATAGAAAACTTTCCAGATTCATCTATGTGTCCGACGTTGAATCGTTCTTGTATTACCGTCGAACTCTTTCTCGCGGAACAACACTCTATTTGATATTCCCCCTTTATGCCGGGGATACTACCCGTAAACCCATTATTTTTCATATATGCCCTCCTCTGCATGCCACATCAACCAACAAATCAACATCCCTTCAGCGGCGTGAAAAACATGCGCCTATTTGTATTTGTTTTTGAACTCCTCATTGGACATTGTTAAATATATAATGCCTTCAATACAGCCAATTATCAATGGTATACCTGTCCAGAAAAAAAGCAAATATACTACACCAAGCCCTGTACTGCCCAAATAAAACTTATGCGCACCAATACCCCCAAGAAAAAGGGCTAAAAGTGCGGCGGTTGTTTTATTATATTTGCCGTATTTGTTTTCATCTGTCATATGTCTTTTTCACCTTAAAGTATCTAAAGGAGCGAAGCTGACGTTTATGGTCAATTCAACATCTTCTTGAGCCTCTGTAATCTGTTTTGTGGTTTTGTCGTGGTTGCCGCCCAATAGCCTTCCTAATTCTCCGCCTATCTGCGCTAGTTCCGAGTTCTGCATTATCTTAGTGTTTTTAGTGCTAAGCGTTTCTATATGTTGTAATAAGTTGCCTTGCATTCTTTCTCGGTACAATCTTTGCCAAGACGGTTCGTGCGTATACCAGATCAGGCCTTTGGGTAAGTATGGCTTCTTCTTTGGGTTGAAAACCTGTTTTATTTTAAGGTCGTGAAACGCGCTTTCGCTTATTGTGCTGCTTTCTTTTTTTGTTTTTGCAGCTGATACCGACATGTTTTCATCTGGTAAAACCTTTGCCGCGAATACCGAAAGAATCCCCAACTTTCTAACAGCTTTGGATAGGTCGGCGGAGAAGTGGAACCCTGTTTTCGTATTGTTTTCAAGTCCATATTCTTGCTTATTGATAGTGATATTTTTTACATCAACTTTTGTTGCCCCAAGCGCTTGCATAAGTTCAAAGAACTCACCTATCCTGTCGCGTAGAAATTCGTATTGAGAATCTTCCAATGGGACATATTGGCTGGTAATGTGCGGGTGCCCGACATAAAGTTGATTGATGACGGGGCGCCCATCGCGGAACTCTATATTCGGCAGGGTTTTTGCATTAAAAATATTTATATGTTCCGGGAAATCAATTCTTTGCACATTATCAACAAGCATTATTGTTTTTCTCTTGTCATAATCCTCATTCAGGAATGTTTTGGCAAAGGCTTCATCCGCTCTTTTAAAGTCCCGGTCCAGGCTTATTTTTGCAGGTGAATCCTGCGAATTAAGGATCGCTTTTGCGTATTCCTTTCTCGCATTTAGATAATCCCCCAGTTTTTCATGTATACGGCCTGTTAACGCATACAGTGCAGATGTGATTTTTGTGTCAGCGATACCGCCTAATTCGGCTTTAGCGGTTTGGCAGGTGTCTAATGCTATAGTGTAAGCACCCGCTTCATACTGGGCATGACAATCAGAGAGGATTTTGTTTAGTTTAGCAACTCTCTGTTCCTGATGGTATTCTCTTCTCCTGGATCGTATTACTTCCTGGACTTGTTTAAAGTATATTGGATTATATATTTCATCAAACTGCTGGTCCTTCATGGAAAAATAATCGCCCGCCAGCCAATTAAAAAAACATGTCAAGGATATCTTTTTTTCCCTGTTGTGTTCGCGGTGTATGTTTTGCGATGCTAATATATTAACGGCATTGCTGTATTCTTGTTCTGTATATTTAGCACCAGGGAGATTTATCCCGATTGCATGACCCGTAGAAAAAAGTAACGTAAATAAAACACAGACTATTAATCTCATACTTATATATTTCTCTATAATATTCATGTTTTACCCCACTAAAGGTAATTATAACTCTTTACGGGGAGGCCCATAAGCCTCGCCGCGCCTCCCTGGCGGCTCGATATGCACGCAAAAACCGCTCTTGGTAGCGCACATTCGGCGGTATAGTCATTACGGAAGCAAAACCAGCGGCGATTATTTCCTCGTTCAACATCTTCCCGGATTTTAAGTAGATGTAGACCAAAGGCCGTCCATAGCGGTCACGCGGCTGAACATCTTGCTCAATATCCACCAAGTCACCGGGTTTAACAATGGATTTTGTGAAGCTGGTAGCGGCCTTTCCAAGACTGATAATTGTTTTAATATCCTGGCTGGATCGAGTAGCGTATTTTTTTGCTTTTTTATTAACTTTGCTTTCAGGCGTATCAATACCAATAAGTCTTACATTCTCTATGCGGCCATTCAGCTCCACCTTTAAAGTGTCACCGTCCACCACACGAACAACTTTAGCCGGAGCAGTGGCAAAACCGGCTACTGTCAGCCCAGATAGAAGAAAGAGTGAAAATACTTTCATAAACAAACGCTCAGCGCCGCTTGACTTTTAATTGGCTGTCTTACGGGATGAAATATTTTATGTCCTGTTTGTAAAGTTTTGCGAACTCTTTTAGCTGGATAACATCAAGACGTCTTTGACCAGACTCTATTTTTGACACATGAGACTGTGTTATCCTTAAACTTCTTGCGACCTGCACCTGATTCAAGCCGCAATGAAGACGCGCTGCTTTAAGGCGGGCAATCAGCGTCTTATATTGTTTAGAGTATATCGTTTTCTTCATAATATTGAATCTGTCCTGGTAGTTATGATATTATTCCATATTGTAATATGCCAAGTAGGAATATAATTGAGAAAGTGTAACAGATAGGTGGTAGGGTGCAATTTACAACAGCGAGGATTGATGCGCGCGGGGAATAATTTCTGCGGTGTACGGACGCCGAAGGCGGACGGGAGCGGCCAGCAGGCCGCGCATAGGAGGTTGCTATAAGATGCCGCCGACCTTGGGAGCAAGTGCGAAGGCGCGCAGTGCCGAGCCTTGCGGACCCACTTCTCGCGGCAAGGAGCGGTGCGGGGCCGCGTAGTGGCCACGCCCGCGACGGCATCTCGCGGATAAG
>CAIPTO010000142.1 GCA_903867985.1 uncultured Elusimicrobia bacterium
CTTGTACTGAGTGACTATGGTTATTACACGCTCGCGTCAGCCTTGGCCGGAGTGATTTTTATGCTGACGTCACCCGTCACGCAGGCTTTTTTCCCGCGTTTGAGCGAATTGCATGCGCGCCGAGACGAGACTCAGCTGATCCAGACTTTTCACAAGAGTGCGCAGTTGGTAACCGTGATGATGGGATCGGCGGCATTTGTGCTTATCGCGTTTTCTGGAACGATCCTTTACTTGTGGACACACAATACCGAATTGGCAAGACATAGCGCAGTGTTACTGTCGGTACTGTGCTTGGGGAATATGCTAAACGGCTTGATGTGGGTGCTGTTTTCGACTCAGAGTGCCTATGGCTGGACCGGACTAACGGTGCGTATCAGCAGCATTTCGGTTGCGATAATTGTCCCGGCGATTTTGTGGGTCACGCCCCGGTACGGCGCAGTGGGGGCGGCGTGGGTGTATGTAATCCTGAACGCAGGGAATGTGTTGTTTGGCGCTCAATTCATGTTTCGAAGGATCCTGACGTCGGAAAAATTGCGCTGGTATGTTAAGGACGTTATTCTGCCGCTCCTGGGGGCCGGATCCGTGGCATTTGTTTTGGCCCGGTTCATGCCAGGACAAATGGTTCGAGGAGCTCAGTTCGCATGGCTGGTTGTCGCTGGCGCGCTTACCTTGACAGCGGGCGTGCTTATGGCACAAACCTTACGCGAATCTTTTCTGGCGTATTTATTGGTTTTTTTAAGAAATTTCTCATGCAAAATAGAAAAAGTCGACCGGGCTTACATCGCCTACAGTCCCAAACATACAATATTTATTAGGGAATATTATTTTTATTGCATCAACCTATTTAGGAGAAGTTTCTCTGGGCTGGATTCCCCGGTCAATGTGATTTTCGGCGACTATGACGTTCGTTTTCCCAATGCTCAGGGGATAGTGAAAATTGACATCCAGTGGGAGCATACCCTTGTAAAACCGGGAGGCCGTGATAGCGGCGAGGCAGTTAGGGGGAAAATAACCCTCGGGGATAGCGCTGATTTTTATTTAGTGAGAATTCAAAATTATAACTATCTGAAAAATCTGGATTTGGTCGTCGAATACAGCATTCCCAATATGATTAACGTAAGAGAATGCGGAGCTTTTGACGATTATTTGAGCAAAAATGTTTATATCGCTCCGCTTCTCTATGACATTGATTTTGAAAGCGAAAAAAGAGATTACGATATCGTGACTCTTTTTTTTGATATTCACCAGCCGAGGAGAAAGTTTTTTTTAGACAGGGCCCGGAAAGCAGGCCTTCCGTTAAAAAATGTGCGGGGTCTTTTCGGCAAGAACAAGCTGAAACAGCTCTACAAGAGAACAAAAATTCTTGTTAATATCCATCAGACAGATCACCACGATACTTTTGAGGAGCTGAGAATATTACCGGCTTTATTATGCGGAGTCATCATCGTAAGCGAGGATGTTCCGCTGAAGGAACATATCCCGTATAATAAGTTCATCATCTGGTCAAGCCATGAAAATATGATGGACACCGTAAA
>CAIPTO010000143.1 GCA_903867985.1 uncultured Elusimicrobia bacterium
ATTCAACCGAAAATATCCGCTTCTTCTTGCCCATGGCTGGTTCCTCTCTTATTTCTCATTATATCACGGCACTCTGGGAAACCAGTCAAAACCATACCTAATCTAGCCTTCAAATCTGTTCAGTTTTAGGGGCGCACTCCAGAGAGTCGACTATCCCGTGAATCCTAAACAAGAAAAATTCATCAGAAAGAATTGGCGGACGCTTTCAGCCCGCCAGATGGCGGCGTCTTTGGATCTTACCAGAATGGATGTGGAGCGCTTTGTCGTCCGACTGCGGGACGCGCCGCCGGCAGGGATAGCAACCAGATTAGCCGTCGCGATAAAGGCCCATCTTGGCCCGGGACAGGAACGGCGCTGGCTTTACGCGATGTTCGCGGCGGCCCTCATTCTCCGGCTCTATTATCTGCACGTCCTGGGGAAAACGCCTTTTTTCGGACCTCTCACGTCCATGGTTGACGACGGCGTTTACAATCTAAGAGGGCGCGAGATCGCCGCCGGCGATTGGCTCGGCAGTCCTTCCTGGCTGATATATACCACACCTCTCTATCCTTATTTTTTAGGGCTCATTTATCGCATCTTCGGATACTCGATAGGAGCGGCGCATTTCATACAGACATTACTGGGCTCCTTAACGCCGCTGCTCGTCTACGGCCTCACAAAAGAATCTTTTGATTCCAGGCGCGCGCCGGTATTGGCCGGTATCATAAGCGCCGTCTACATCCCGTTCATTTTTTACGAGAATATGCTTTTGGGCGAGAGCCTTGCCATATTCCTCGTTCTGTGCGGGCTTTACCTGCTCGCTCTCGCCCTGAAACGGGCTGACGGGACACTGACCGCCGTCTTTCCGGCGGGCTTCCTGCTGGGACTGGCGGCGCTTCTTCGCCCCAATATCACCATACCGGTCAGTTTCTGCGCTCTTTACCTGGGTCTTTTCCTGGCCTTCAAAAGAGACCGAAAATTTATTGGAGCGGCGGCCGCGATACTGCTGATGGCCGGACTGGCAGCGGGGATATCGCCAATCACGCTGAAAAACTACCGGCTTTACGGTGACTTTGTGCCGATCTCAGCGCATGGCGGAGTGAACTTATACATGGCCACCAACCCGGAAAAGGGGGGAGGCTTTCGACCCTCCGCCGGGCTTGGCACAGGTATGAAGGAAATAATTGATAATTCAATACTTATCTCCGAGCAGGCCAAAGACAGAGCGCTTAAGCCGTCGGAGGTCTCGGCGTACTGGACCGCCAGGGCCTTTGAGAATATCCGGAGTTCCCCGCTGGGTTTTTTGGCGCTCATGTCGCGGCGGGCGGCCTATTTCCTGAACCGCTACGAATACCCGGACACCATAAATATCCTCTTCGTCGCGGAATTTATCCCATTCCTCAAGCCCTGCGCGTTCGCGTACGGCGTAGTGGCGGCGCTGGCAATCTGCGGTATTGTTCTCTGTGTACGCACGTGGAGCGCAGCCGCGTGGCTGCTCGCGATTTTTGCTTTTGGCTATTCGTTCTCGGTGTGCGTGTTCGGCGTCGTTTCGCGCTACCGCATACCTGTCGTACCGATCTTGATCATCTTCGCGGCCGGCGGTTTGGCGTTCGCGTGGGATTCCTGGATCGACAAAAACTATTCCCGATTTTTCAGGTTTGCCGCGCTCGCCGCGCTGGCGGCGATGTTTGTGTTCTTTCCGATCCGGCAGCTGCGGTTCGCGGTGCCCTACAATACCCTTGGGGTTTATTTCGCGCAAAAGGGAGACTGGGCGCAAGCAGAGCTTTGTTATCAAAAGGCGCTCAAGATCTCGCCCGGTTTCCCGGACCCGTATCGCAACATGGCCGTACTATACCACGCCGCTGGTGACGATAAAAAAACACTGGCGTTCGAGGAGCGCTATCAGGCGTTAAAAAAGGTCGCTCTCGCCACCGGCAAATAAAACCATCTTCCTGTAAAAAGGTAGCGCCTACCTTTTTTGTCATGCAACCTCGTCTATATTAGACCATGGTTGCACTTCTAAATGGAATCTGCCTGTAAGACCTCGGGGGCTAAAAGGCCCAAATCAACATGGGTCTAAATAACTCACACTCGTGGGCACTCGGCCTCATACGGCGCTGCGCAATACTTTCATATCATTTAGTTGTGGAAGTTGGAAAGTTCTGATAGAGGAGTGACAAAATGAAATTAACCATAAAGATACTAACCGCGATAATTTTTGTGGCGGCCATGGGCATATCCACCTCGGCCGGCATAATGGAAGACCAGGCTGTGGCGCAGTTAAGGTCTTTCGGTTCTTTTGAGGATGTTGAGACTGCGACAAAAATTCCGGTGCCGGAACACACACCCGCCAGGGACATCTTTGGTGAAACACCCGCCTGCTCCATACTGAACGCGCAGTTCATCATGCAGCCGTTCATGAAGGACGCCCTTAGCATGCTAAAACCCTGCCTCGACGGTGTTTCAAAGATAACCGGGAATGTTCAGGTTTCTGCCGGTGCCGTAAAGAACGGCAAGGCAATAGAGATAGTAGTGCTGGGCGGAAAGAACGACGCGGTAAAAGAACTTATCCGCAGCTCACTCGCCAAACGAAATAACGCGGTATTCGGCTATCCGGCCACCGCAGTCGTGCACGTGGCGATCCCCCTGTTAAAACCGGTTTAAATCCATAATTGAAGACGGCCCGCTGAAAAGCGGGCCGTTTTTTATATACACATCCTGCGGAACACACCCTCACTGGGCAAGAGGAAAGCTTCAACTGAAACTTTCGGTGAAACATGTCCGGCGCCCCGTTATTTATCGTTGCGACATCACGGAAAATTAAATCAGGCGTCCCAGTAGGCTTCCTGGAGGTTGTCTTCTTTTTCCGGCAGAGCGCGCATAAGGCGGGGGGAATTCTGGGCCAAAACCTCAAAGCTCACGCGATTGGCGTATTTTGAAATCTGGGACAGGGATGAATAGGTTAAAGAATTGATCAGGTTCTTTGCCGAATTGGGAACCTTGGCCTGATGATATTTTCTGGCGCTGAGATCATGCAGCACCGCCGCGAGCGCGCCATCGCCGGCGCCATTGGTGTTCTTAATGGTCTGGGGGCCGCCCATGAACGGGTTTATATGGCTGTATATTTTGACCGGTCTGACGCAGTCGCTTTTTCGCATAGGGCGGCTGAATTCATATTTATTATAGTCCACTATAGACTTGGTGTGAAGTTTATGGGTGGTTCTTCTGGCGAATTGCTCGTCGACATGTCCCGCCAGGTAAAGGCCGTGCTCTCCCACGGTCAGCAAAACAAAATCAGCCAGCTCTAAAGCGCTTTCAGCGGCCAGAAGCGGGTCGCTTAAGCCGGTAAGCGCCACCGCTTCAAGATCGTTCATCGCGAGACATGTGACGTATTTTTTTACAAAATCCCGGAAAAAATCTTTTTTGGATTCAATTAAAAAGCTGGTCCCCAGCGTCATTACTACTGGAACCCGGGCCTTTAATGCAATTTCACACGCCTTGATAGTAGATCTGAAGATCGGATCTTGTTCGTCGCGCAGGGTATAGGCGGAAATAAGGAGCGCCGAGGCTTTTTCAATGACTTCGCAGGGGATAAATTCCGGTGTCAGATCGTTCATGCAGCCCTTGCTTATGCCGAAGGTCCGCTCACCGTCGGGCGTCACAAAACACATCGCTCTGCCCATCGTGTTTTCGCACGGCTGAAGATAAGAAAGATCGACTTTTGAACTGGTGTTGCGGATGTATTTAAAAGCGTAATCGCCCACCGTAATACTGCGGGTAATGGCGCCTAGAGCGACGGCGCGTTCGTCCGACAAAACGGAGTAATTATTCAGAGTATTACCCACCGAGCCGCCGGCATATTCGCCCAGGATCTTACCTTTTGACTTCAACTCCCGGTAGATGGATTCCGCGTCCGGCTCGTTCAGGATCTGGGACTCGCCTTTTTTAAGGTTATGCTGAAGCAGAAATTCCGGCTCAACCCGGCACTCTATATCAACCAGGAGTTGGTCTATGCCGACAAGATAAAAAGGTTCGGCTTGTAAAAAATGCGGGTCAGCGCTTTCACGTCCCTTCTCGGTCACAGGGAAGTAATGCTCGTTTTTTCTCTTTCCGGGGAATTTCATTATTAATGTAATACCAGCGCGGTTCGCGCGGAGCTATCCGGCGCTAAAACATATGCCCGCCCGGCCTTATGCCGGGGGGCAGTGAAACTGTTTAGCCTACTTCCTGGGCGTAACGCCCTGCACGCAGATGGTGGTATTGGATTTGCCATTATCGCTGACCAGGCCGAAGACGGTAGTTGCGTCAGCTCTTGACAGGCGCACGCAGCCGTGGGAAGCCGGCTTACCCAACAGCGCCTCATTGGCCGCGCTGGTGGCGTGCACGGCTATATTTCCGTTGAAGAACACTGTGTGGGGCATAGGCGCGTTGTTGTAGAGGCTGGAATAATGCATGGTCTCCAGCGTATCTGGGGAATAGCAGTTGCCGCTGCCGGGAGTGCCATGATCCGGCAGAAGGCCGGAAGAGATCTTAAATTCCTTATTAAGGGTGGGGGACTTCACCACCAGGCGCTGACGGGTAAGATCCACGGTCAGCCGGACCGCGGCGTTCTCTATTCTGATCGGATCCGTTATCTGGAAACGCGTGTGCTGGAACTCAAAAGCCATGTCTACTTCCGCCGGGGTATGTTCGTCTATAAATTTAGCGGGGTCGGATAAAGCCTCGGACTGCAGGCTCATGACCTCTTCATCGGTGCCGGAACGCTGCAGCATGGTCGCGTCGGGCATCGCTGCGGGCGCCAGCGCGGACTCTGAAACTCCGAACGCGGACAACTCTTTGCCGTACTTTGCCAGGTCCATAGAAAAACAGGGATAGGAATTTAAGGACACCAGTAAGAAGGGTATAAGTAGTTTCATGTATTAATTATCCTCCGCGCTTTAGATTTAAGAGTGCGTCATTTTTGCTGTCTATATAATATACCCGAAACCGCCGCGCTCCGCCTGAGCCGAAAGCCCCACATCCGCGCGGTCTTTGGACCTACGCTAAAACCGCGGGTTCGCCGAAGTGCTATAATATGAACCATAAATTCACAAGGAGACCTCTATGAGCGACAGTATAAACCTGATCACCATAACCGACACCACGGCCAACCCCGCGCCGCTGGGCCTTCTGGGTTTTGGCATGACAACAATAATGCTCAATCTGCATAACGCCGGCTACTACGCCATGGATACGATGATACTGGCCATGGGCATATGCATAGGCGGCCTGGCCCAGGTAATGGCCGGCGCCATGGAATGGAAGAAAAAAAACACTTTTGGCACAACGGCGTTCACTCTGTACGGCTTTTTCTGGCTGTCCCTGGTAGCCCTGCTGACGCTCCCAAAACTCGGCCTGGGCGAACCCGCGTCCCCGGTCTCCATGGGCTTCTACCTGCTTGTCTGGGGCCTGTTCACGTCATGCATGTTCGTAGGCACGCTGAAACTCAGCCGCGCCCTGCAGGTGGTTTTCCTGTCCTTGGCTATACTCTTTTTTATGCTCGCGTATGCGGACTTCCGCGGAACGTCTAAAACTCTGGCCGGCTACGAGGGGATCTTCTGCGGCCTTTCCGCTTTCTACGCCGCCATGGCGCAGATCCTGAACGAGGTCTACGGGCGCCGCGTACTGCCGCTGTAGGCCCGCCCGCAATATAAAAGTCCGCTGTTTTTTGTTTTTACGATGAAGCGACCGTATTGATCCGGAGGAAAACACAAACATGCTGATAGAATTAAATCCTGCAGAAGCCCGCGTACTTGGGTCATTGGTTGAGAAATCCCTTACGACCCGCGAGCAGTACCCTCTTACTTTCAACGCGCTGCTCAACGCCTGCAACCAGAAAACCAGCCGTGATCCGGTTATGACGCTGGATACGGACACCATGGGCAAAGCGGTGCAGACCCTGCTGGAAAAGGGACTGGTGGAACGCCAACAGACGCCCGGGGAACGCGTTCCGAAATTCCGCCACTACATCGATAAACTTTTGAATAGCGCGGATCAAAAACTGATAGGCGCGATAACAGTACTGCTGCTGCGCGGCCCGCAAACTCCGGGCGAAATAAAAGGCCGCACGGACCGCCTTTGCGAATTCACAAGCACAGCCGAGGTGGAGGGGCTGCTGCAGGAACTCTGCGCCCGGGCCGAAGACCCTTTAGTGGCGCGTCTTCCGCGCCAGGCCGGACAAAAAGAGACGCGTTATCGTCATCTTTTCTCCGGCGCCGCCATAATCTCCGCGCCCGAAACCGCGGCCCCGCTACCCGCTCAGCCGGACCGGCTGACCCAGCTGGAAAAAAGGGTGGAGGTTTTGGAAGCGTTAGTTAAAACGTACGAAGCGCGTCTCACGAAACCGGAATAAAAGTAAAAACCGGGGAGCGCGGTATTTACGAGCGACAGCATGAAAAAATATTTATTGGCGGCATGCGCGGCATTTCTCCCCGCTTGCGCCTCGATCCCCAAGGGGCTGCAGGCGGTTGACGGGTTTGACCTGGTCCGCTACCTCGGCACGTGGCATGAAATAGCCCGGCTTGACCATTCTTTTGAACGCGGGCTTGTTAAGGTAACGGCTGAATATTCCCTTCGCGCCGACGGCGGGGTTAAAGTCCTGAACAAGGGCTTTGACCCTAAAAAAAATAAATGGAAAGAGGCCGAAGGAAGGGCGTATTTCACCGGCGGCAAAACTACCGGCAGTCTCAAAGTCAGTTTCTTCCGGCCCTTCTATGGCAGCTACCACATAATAGACCTTGATAAAGCCGGCTACCAATACGCGCTGGTTGCCGGCCCAAGCCGGTCCTATCTATGGATACTTGCCCGCAGCCCCGAACCGCCGGCAGCCACAATCGCAATGCTGGTTTCAAAAGCAAAAGAATTTGGTTTTGATACGAATAAACTTGTTTTTGCCAAATAAAAGCGGAGATGGATAAAAAATGACAAAGCCGGATATCAGGGATTTCGCCAGGCAGGAGTTGGCGGGCGCTATGATCTCACTTGGGGAAAAAGGCTCCAAAGCCGACAGGATCTTTAACTGCCTGTATAAAAAGGGCGCGGAAAGTTTTGACGCCATGGCCGGAGTTCCGGACGAGCTCAAGAACAAGCTCTCCGCCAGATATTCTATCTCTCAAACACCCGCGCCGGAGCGCCGGGTTTCAAAAATAGACAAAACGGTCAAATTGCTTTTCCGGTTCCATGACGGGGCGGTCGCCGAAAGCGTGGTCCTGTTCAATAAAGAAACGATATCAGCCTGCATCTCCTCCCAATCCGGCTGCGCCTGCGGCTGCCGATTTTGCGCGACAGGAGGGCTGGGACTGAAGCGTGATCTTAAGCCGTCCGAAATACTGACGCAATTCGCGGCGTGCGGACGGGAGGCCGGCGGCGCTCCGGACAGCGTGGTATTTATGGGTATGGGCGAGCCTTTTCTTAACTGGGCTAACGTTAAAAAAAGCGTCCTGATACTTTCCGACAATAAGGGACACAATTTTCCGCAAAGTAAAATCACGATCTCAACGGTGGGCGTCATTCCCGTGATCAGAGAACTGGCGGAGTCGCACCTCGGGATCAAACTGGCCATCTCCATAATAACGGCCTCGGAAAAACAAAGGGCGGAACTCACGCCTATGGAAAGCAAATATCCTCTGACCGATATAATTTCAGCCGCGCGGCACTACTGCGCCAAAACCGGAAAATCAGTTTTTTTTGAGTATATCTTCTTTGACGGCCTTAACGATTCCCCGCAGGACGCCCAAAAACTGCTGGAACTGATCAAAGGCGTGAACTGCAAGCTGAATCTGATAATGTACAATCAGAATCCGGGGGGGGGCGATCTCAGGCCCGGGAGTATGGAAAAAGCCAAAGAGTTCCAGAAGATAACGGTGGCGGCCGGGGTGCGCACGCATCTGCGGCGCGAAAAAGGTTCCGACATCGCCGCCGCCTGCGGCCAGCTGGCCTCGGGGCCAGAAGCTTCCTGAATCTATTAAAGCAATATTCTTAACCGCCGATAAATCCGGCCCGTCAGCTTTTAATATACCGGACCGCTTCCCTTTTAGGCCCAGCGGCGGCTGGGCCCAATGCCTCGCGGCGGCTGGGTCCCGCGCCTCTTATAGCGCTATGTAACTTATGTTACACTTGAATCATGGGGCGCTGTGTTCCGTCTTTATCGGCGGGCGGCGCGGGGGGGCACGGCGGAGGAGCTGCATGCCCAGTAAAATACTTTTGGCGGACGACGATAAAAGCATTCTTAAACTTTACGCCCGGATATTCACCGGGGATAAGTATGCCCTGACTACGGCCCTGAGCTTCTCGCAGGCCGCAAGCCTGATCGAGACCAATCATTACGATCTGCTTGTGACCGACCTGATGTTCCCGGACGGCCTGGGCACTGAACTTATAAAACTTTTTGAAAAAAAACGATCGGGGGCCAAAAGCCTGCTGGTGACCGGCGCCGCCGACGCGGATGAGAAACTGGAAAATTCCGGCATAACCGAGTATTTTTCCAAACCTTTTGAAGTTACGCGTTTTATGACGGCCGTCACAAAAGCGCTGACACCCTGAACGCGCGTCTTTGAACCCGGGAGAATTAGCGATTATGATAAAACTCCACAATATTAATTCAAAACTGCTCGAAGCTCATTACGCCGTGAGGGGCAAGATCGTCAACCGGGCCCATGAGCTGGAGGCGCAGGGCAGGAAAATTATTTACTGCAACATCGGAAACCCGCAGGCGCTTAAACAAAAGCCCCTCACCTTCGCGCGCCAGGTCCTGAGCCTGCTGGAGTACCCGGCTTTGCTGACCCGCCCCGAAGCGGCCGGCATCTTCCCAGCCGACGTTATTGACCGGGCCAAACTGATCCTTGAAAAAAATCCAAACGGTCTGGGCGCCTATACCCAGAGCGCTGGACTTCCGTTCATACGCAAGGCCGTCGCCGATTTTATTAATAAACGGGACGGCATACCTGTGGATATGGACCGCATTCTGCTCACCGACGGCGCCTCAAAAGGCGTACAGGCGGCGTTCACCATGCTGACGAACAAGGAAAACGACGGCTATATGATCCCGATCCCGCAGTATCCGCTCTACAGCGCCACTATCGCCTTATACGGCGCCAGGCAGATAAATTATTTTCTGGACGAGGGCGCCAACTGGCAGTTGAGCGAGACGGAATTGAACGCAAGCATAGCCGCGGCGAAGAAGAGCGGCGTAAATCCTGTCGCTATAGCCGTGATAAACCCCGGAAACCCCACAGGCGCGGTGCTTTCGCAAGAGAACATCAGGATGGTCATCCGCTTCGCCAAAAAGCACGACCTGTCGATCCTGGCAGACGAGGTGTATCAGGAAAATGTTTACGGCAAAAATCTGAAATTCCACTCATTTGCGAAAGTGATGCATGAGATCGGGGAAAAGGACGTCACGCTTTTCAGTTTTCATTCTGTTTCAAAAGGTTTCCTCGGAGAATGCGGCCACAGGGGCGGCTATCTTGAAGTCAGGAATATGCCGGATGACGCTTACGCGGAATTGGTCAAACTGCAGTCTATCGGACTTTGTTCCAACGTGGCCGGACAGATAGTCACCGGCCTGATGGTAGCGCCGCCAGCGAAGGGTTCTCCGAGCTATGAGCTGTACGCCCGCGAGCGCGACGGCATCCTGGGAGACCTGAAAGAAAAAGCCGAGATACTCGGCAAAGGATTGAATGAGATAGAGGGAATGAAAACCGATATTCCGCAGGGCGCGATGTACGCCTTCGTGAAATTCGAACTCCCGCACAAGAAAGGCGTCGAACTCGCCAGACTGACCCCGGAGGCGAGGCTTAAATATGAGGCGGGCCTGGATTCGGACTACTGCCTCAGCCTGCTGGAAGAAACCGGCATCTGCGTGGTGCCGGGCTCAGGATTCGGCCAGCGGCCTGGCACGCTTCACTTCCGCACCACTTTTTTACCTCCGAAGGAAGACATCAGGGCGCTGGTGGCCAGCATGAAGAAGTTCCATTCTTCATACATAGCAAAACTACTTAGCCACGCGTAAGAAAGGCGGAACTAGCCGCAGCCTTTCCCCGCATGCCGGGGGAAGGCTTATTTATGAAAAAATCCGAAGTTTTAAAACTCATAAAGTCCTCAAGCCTGCCGGCGGATGTAAAAGAATATTGCGCGAATATCATGAGCGGCGGTCTGAGCTCTTCCCTGAAAACAGCGCTCAGAAAAAACTCCGGCGAAACGATCAGAAGCGTGGACGGGATTCTTACCGACGGGGCCGGCATACTGGCGTGTTCAAAAGAAGAGGTCCTCTTCGCCACCGGGTTTAATAAAAATAACAGATCACCGGCAAGATTCGAGTCCGCGCTGGCCGAGATACGGGCCGCCATCTTTCTTGAGGCCGAAGGCTTTACAGATCTCAATTTGATCGGGACCGGCGCAAAGAAAACCGCTGACATCCGCGGGACAAGGAATGGCAAGGACTATGTGTTCGAAGTTTGCTGCATCCAAACCACAATAGATCTTACATCCGTTGATTATCTGGCCGATAATTCGGGGACCCTGAGAAAATTCAGCAAAAAACCAGTGGATTATCTTGAATTGAAATATGACAAGAAAGCGCGGCAGATGAAGAGTTCGCGCAAAGAATACGGCTGTGCCTGCGGCGGTCTGATATTCGCGGTAGATCCGTACAACCTTTCCGTTTCTGCCGATAAGGCCGGGATTAAGGAACTCGCCCGCGGGCTGCACGAGAGAAAAAACAAACCTTCAAACACCCATATCTGCATACTTTCCGGCAGCGACGGCTGCGTTTTCCCCGACTGGTAACCATTAAAAAGAATCTTCGCCGCGCCGCGACTGCTTTACACCGGACCGGCGTTTTTTTCCTTCAAGGCGGCGCTGTTTGGAACCGTACGAGGGTTTTGTGGGCCTTCTGCGCCTTGGGGGGCGCAGAGCGCGCTGCACCAGTTCGTTCAGCCTGACGCGCGCGGCCTGGCGGTTCTGCTCCTGAGTCCGGTACTCGCTGGCGACTATAAGTATGTCGCCGTCCACGGTCAGTTTTGAGCCGGCAAGCTGCCTCAACCGCTCAACCGCCGCCGGCGGCAGGCCGGACATGCGCGGAAAAAAACGGAGCTGCACAGCGGTGGAGACTTTATTGACATTCTGCCCGCCATGTCCCCCGCTCCTCACGAATTTCTCTTCAAAAGAGCCCGGAGCCGGGAAAAATTCCGGTTTCAATTCAGTCATTAGTTTATATTACCAAACTATACCCCGCGGTTAGCGTAGTATCTCGCGAGGACGGAAAGGCGCAGGGTTTCTTTTTCAAAATCTCCCTCCGTATCGTAGGGCAGCAGCGCGAGCGGCCTGCTTTCAAGAATGGCCGAGAGGCCGGCGTTCTTCAGCGCGCGGGGCGCGAAAGCCGCTAATTCCGCGCACATAATGCGGAAGTTGGTCTGGCTTGAATAGGTCTTTTTTTCTCTCAGACATGAGAAGTCAAAATCATTTGAGCTAAGGCTCAGGATTGCCGTCTTTAAAACGATGTCCGCGCAAAAAGACAGATCGGAAGTTTTTACTTCTTTTTTGATTTCTTTGGTCTTCCCCAGGCCTATGGGCAGGCCGGTGACGGCCATTATGCCGAACCTTATGGCCCTTTCCTGTCCGGACGGACCCTCGGTAGTCTTGATCGTCTTTGTAGTCTCTTCCTTGACCGGCGCGGCGGATATAACCAGAATGTCGTCATTTGCCGCGGTGCCGGCCAGGGAGTTGCCGTCGGTGTAATTGAAGATGCCGGCCGCAAAAACGGCTTTCCTGATACGCAGCGGCGGTTTAATTAAGGCCAGATCCGCGGCCGCCGTTTTCACGGCCTTTACCCCGTAGAGGGCGCAGCGCGCCAGGAGTTCATCAGCCGCGGCCTCGTTCAGGTTCTCGCCGATGAAGCCCCAGGAGTGCCTGGCGATGCGGCCGGCGTCGTCGCGGTTAACGCCGCGCGATTCAGAAATTATTTTTGCCGCCAATATAAAATCCGGCAGGCGCTCGTCCGCCGCGATCACCGAAAATATTCCGTCCTTTTCTTCCGTCATAATTCCCCGCGCGGATATTGTAACAAATTAGAAAATGCCTGACGCCTTAGCGCCCGGCAAAGAGGTATAATTAACTAGCGATAACTTTCGCAAAAGAGGTGGCTATGTTCAAAAAGACTTCAGGCTCGGCTATTTTGGCATTGGCGATTTTAGCTTTCATTTCACCGGCTTGCCCGGCCAAAGAGCCGGCAAAACCCGCCCTTTTGGCCCAGGGCGCAAAGCTTGCGACGGTACCGTCCGCTAACAAATATTCAAATCAAAACCAAAAGAAAGCGGCAAAGGAGCCGATCAATACTTACGAAATAACAACCGTCCTGGCCGCTCCTTACTCCGGCATAATAACGCCGGCCGCAGCCGAATTCATCAATAACGCCATAGACAAAGCCAATACCGACAAGTTTGACCTCGTCCTGATACAGCTGGACACCCCCGGCGGACTGGACGGTTCCATGCGCAATATAATCAAAAAAATCCTGGCCTCCAAGGTTCCGGTCGCGGTATATGTTTCCCCGCAGGGCGCGCGCGCCGCGTCGGCCGGAGTGTTCATAGCGATGGCTTCCGATATCGTGGCCATGGCGCCCGGAACCAATATAGGCGCGGCGCACCCCGTAATGCTCGCATCCATCCCGTCGGTTGGCGGCGGCAAAGAAGGAAAAGGTGAAGACCCGATGGAAGCGAAGATCCTCAACGACGCTTCGGCATATATGAAGTCAATCACTCAGCAGAAAAAGCGCAACGTCGAGTGGGCAATAAACGCCGTCACAAAAAGCGATTCCATCTCCGCCGAAGAGGCGCTTAAAGCCGGCGTCACAGATATCCTCGCCGGCAACATGGCTGATTTTTTTGTAAAGATAAACGGCCGCGAGCTGCCGGAGCTGGGCCGCATAAAGATCGGAACGCCCCGGGTGGAGACCGTAAACCAGACGCCGCGCCAGAGATTGCTCGCCACCATTGCCGACCCGAACATCGCCATGATTCTCATGAGTCTGGGCGCAGCCGGACTGTTTATAGAACTTTACAATCCGGGCCTGATATTGCCGGGCGTGGTCGGAACCGTGTCCCTGGTGCTGGGCTTCTACGCCTTTCAGACGCTGTCGGCCAACTTCGCCGGCATACTCCTGATCCTGCTTGGCTTTGTGTTTTTCATAGCCGAGATAAAAGTTCTCAGCTACGGCCTGCTCACCCTGGGCGGCGTCATTTCCATAATACTGGGCTCGTTGATGCTTTTCAATAATCCGTCACTGGGAGGGCTTGCCATCTCTATGCATATTCTCGGTTCAACTCTGATAACTCTGGTGGCCATAACGGCCCTGCTCGCCTGGATCGTCATCAAGGCGCAGCTTCGTGAAGTGGTAACCGGCATAGAAAGCCTTGCCGGCAAGAAGGGGCTGGCCAAGAGCGCCCTGACCCCGAAGGGCACAGTGCTGGTTGAAGGCGAGCTCTGGGAAGCCGAGAGCGTTTCCGGCGACCTCGCGGAGAACGCCGAAGTGATGGTGGTTTCCGTGCAGGGCTTCAAAATAAAGGTCCGCGGAGCCTGAAATCCCGTTAAATATTGAAATTGGGTCGCCGTTGTGTCATAATATAAATTCTGCGCGCCGTTATAACGCAGAATATTATAATTATATGCGGCGGACAGATCACGGGCCGTCAGGCAGCGGACAGCGACAGTTTTGCCTGATAGCGTTTCGCGGCCCGCGGCCTGAACCGGCCTGATTTACACTGATTTTCGATTTTGCCATGGAGGAATTAACATGGGGACAAGATTTACCGAACGGGCCCAGCGGGTCATATTAATAGCGCAGGAAGAGGCCAAACGTCTTAATCACGACTATGTAGGCACCGAGCATATCCTGCTTGGCTTGATAGCTTTGGGCGAAGGCGTGGCCTCGCAGGTCCTGGCCAGCCTCGGTACTGATCTGCGCAAGGTGCGCGCGGAGATAGAGAAGATCGTGGGCATCGGCGACAACATGATGCTTCTGGGTGAGATACCCTTCACGCCCCGCGCCAAAAAAGTTCTGGAATACGCCGTTGAGGAGGCCCAGCATATGAGCCATTCCTACATCGGTACCGAACATATTTTAATGGGCCTTATCCGGGAAGAGGAAGGCGTGGCCGCCCGCGTCCTTGAAAATCTCGGCCTGAAGCTTGAGACCGTGCGGGAAGAAGTTCTCAGCATTCTCGGAGAGATGGACCAGAAGGAAACACAGAAGGAAACCGCCCAGAGCAAAACGACACATCATGCTGCGACGAAGAGCAAGACCAAGACCCCCACGCTGGATGAGTTCGCCCGCGACCTCACCCAGATGGCCAAAGAGGGAAAGCTGGATCCCGTGATCGGCCGCACCAACGAGATGGACCGCGTCATCCAGGTGCTGGGACGCCGCACAAAAAACAACCCCGTACTGATAGGCGAGCCCGGGGTCGGCAAGACCGCTATCGTGGAAGGCCTCGCCCAGAAAATAGCCTCCGGGGAGATTTCAGACACGCTTATAGGCAAACGCCTGCTCAGCCTGGATTTAGCGTCAATCGTCGCCGGGACCAAGTACCGCGGCGAATTCGAACAGCGCCTGAAGGGCATCATAGAAGAGATCCGTAAGGCCAAGAACAGCATCATAATGTTCATAGACGAGCTGCACACCGTCATCGGCGCAGGCGCCGCCGAGGGCGCAATAGACGCGTCCAACATGCTCAAGCCGGCTTTGGCGCGCGGCGAGCTGCAATGCATAGGCGCAACCACTTTTGACGAGTACAGGAAACATATCGAGCGCGATCCCGCGCTTGAGCGCCGTTTCCAGCCGGTCATAGTGGAGCCTCCGACCGTGGAAGAGGCTATAGAGATCCTCAGCGGGCTCCAGGAAAAATACGAGTCTCACCATAAGTGCAAATATTCCGCCGCCTCCATCATCGCGGCCGCCCAGCTTTCAGACAAATACATCACCGACCGGGCTCTCCCGGACAAAGCCATCGACCTTTTGGACGAGGCCGGTTCCCGCGCCAGGCTGAAGCTTTCCATAGCCCCGTCCGAATTCAAGGAAAAAGAGGCCGGCATAGAAGAGGTTACCAAGTCCAAGAACGCCGCCATTTACGGCCAGGAGTACGAAAAAGCCGCCAAGCTCCGCGACAAGGAAAAGGAGCTTAAAAAAGCGCTGGAGGACGGCAAGAAGAAATGGCGCGACGGTCGCGACAAGGTGGTCCCGGAAGTTACCGAGGAAGACATCGCCGCCATAGCCTCAAAGTGGACAGGCATACCGGTAACGCGCATGACCGAGAGTGAAATAGAAAAGCTAAAGCATATGGAAGGCGAGATACACCAGCGGCTGATCGGACAGGACGAGGCCGTCACAATAGTCTCCCAGGCCATCAAGCGCAGCCGAACCGGCATGAAAGACCCTAAGCGCCCCATAGGAAATTTTATTTTCCTCGGTCCCACCGGCGTGGGCAAAACCGAGCTGGCCCGCGTGCTGGCTGATTTCCTGTTCGGCAACGAGGAAGCCATGGTCCGCATAGATATGTCGGAATACATGGAAAAGTTTTCCGTCTCGCGCCTGATCGGCGCGCCCCCCGGCTATGTGGGCTACGAGGAAGGCGGCAAGCTGACCGAGCTCGTGCGCCGCAAGCCTTATTCCGTGGTAGTGCTGGACGAGATAGAAAAAGCGCACCCGGACGTGTTCAATATTCTTCTGCAGATAATGGACGAGGGCACGCTGACCGACAGCCTGGGCCACAAGGTGAGTTTCAAGAACACTATTCTCATCATGACCTCAAATGTCGGCGCACGCCTCATCTCCAAGGGGAAATCCCTGGGCTTCACGCCCAAGGAAGACCGCGCGAAAGATTACCGCGAGATGAAAGACACCGTTATGGACGAGGTCAAGCGCGTATTCAATCCTGAATTCATCAACCGCATAGATGAAATTATCGTCTTTAAGCCGCTGACGATAGTGGATATGGAAAAGATCCTGGAACTGAACCTTGTGAAGGTCGGCAAGAAGCTGGACGCCAAAGGCGTGAAGTTCACCATCACAAAGGAAGCTAAAACTCACCTCATCCAAAAAGGTTTTGACCCGAATTACGGCGCGCGGCCGATTCTCCGGACGGTTCAGCGCCTTCTGGAAGACCCGCTGGCGGAATTCCTTCTCACCAAACAGGTGGAAAAGGGCGGAACGGTCAAAGTTGATTACAAGGGCTCAGGCGAGAATCTCGATCTGGGCGTGGCCTAGCGTAGCGCGCCGCACTGTTTGACGGCCCGGAGCAAGCGTGAAGGATTTCCACCAGCCCCCGCATCATCAATACCACCATGTCGCGCCCCATCACGCGCACGGCGACCCCGCAGCCGCGCGCGCCCGCGGGCGACGCCGCCTTTTCCTTACTCTTTTTCTGCCCCTGCTCGGTTTCTTCATCTACAAGGGCGGCGGATATATATTCAACAAACTGAATCCGCCCGAAGACGACATCTTCCACAAGAAAACGGTAGCGAACCCCATCAAAGACGCGGAATGGGCCACAATGAGCGGCACGCTGGAGAACCTGGCCTATAACTACTCGGGACATGTGGGCATTTATATAAAAGACCTGAACTCCGATAAAATGTGGGAATATAATCCCGACAGACTTTTTCCCTCGGCCAGCCTCATAAAAGTTCCTATCATGGTCGCGATTTGCGAGAAGATAAAACGCGGCGAAATTTCTCTGGACACGCAGATAAAGCTGACCCGCAACGACAGGGCCGGCGGCTCCGGCTCGCTTAAATGGGCGCGCGACGGCACAAGCCTGAGCGTCATGCGGATTATTTACAAAATGATCACCGAAAGCGACAACACCGCCACGAAGATGCTCATAGACTACGCCGGCATCGGCTATTTTCAGCAGGCCTTTTCTAACCTTGGTCTGGTCTACACCAAGATCTATCCGGAGGGACTCAGCCTGACTTCCAGCCAGGTCACACGGGAGAATTACACCACCGCGCGCGAGATGGCCACGCTGATGGAACGCATCTACAAAGGCGAAATGGTGGACCGGAATTTAAGCGAATTTATGCTGGACGTCCTCAAACACAACAAGAGCCGCAGCCGCCTCAGGAAAGGTCTGCCCATAGGCTGGGAGATAGGCCATAAGACCGGCCTGCTGCGCAAGTCCTGCCATGACGTGGGCGTCGTATTCTCCCCGCGAGGCGACTATATTATAGCGGTGCTGACCAGTAACGTCCCTGATTATTCCAGCGCCAAGGGCTTTATCTCACGCGTGGCAAAGACCACCTACGAGTATTACAAGATAGACGCCGATTACGCCGAGTCCGGCAGGGCCGGGGACGCCTCACCGGTAAAATCATTGTGACGGGATCGCGCGCCAGCCGTCTGGCTTTATACAACACATATTTATGGATACAAAAAAAATAGAGTTGCTTGCGCCGGCGAAGAATTTTTCAGCGGGCCTTGAGGCCGTAAATTGCGGCGCCGACGCCGTTTATATCGGGGCTGAAGAATTCGGCGCCCGTCGCGCGGCGGCCAACACTCTCCACGACATAGAAAAGCTCGCCTCTTACGCGCATAAATACCGGGCTAAAGTTTACGCCGCAGTGAATACCATTCTCACGGATCTTGAGCTGGAGCGCGCCCAAAAACTTATCGGCCGCCTCTGGGAAGCCGGCGCCGACGCCGTCATCGTACAGGACATGGGCCTGCTGGAGCTGGACCTGCCTCCGATCCCGCTTTTCGCCAGCACGCAGACACACAACACCACTCCGGAAAAAGTCCTCTTCCTGGAAAAAGCCGGTTTCAGGCGGATCATCCTGGGGCGTGAACTCACCCTCGGGGAAATAAAGGCGATAAGGGCCAAAACGAAGGCGGAACTGGAATTTTTCGTGCATGGGTCGCTCTGCGTTTCGTACTCGGGCCAATGTTACATGAGCCACGCCTTAGGCGGACGGAGCGGCAACCGGGGGGAGTGCGCCCAGCCCTGCCGTAAACTTTACACGCTCAAGGACGACACAGGCAGGGATCTCGTAAAAAATAAACACCTGTTGTCCCTTAAAGATATGAACCTCTCGAAGCGCCTGGGCGACCTGCTGGACGCCGGGATAACTTCATTAAAGATCGAGGGCCGTCTGAGAGACGCGGATTACGCGAAGAACGTGGTTTCGTATTACCGCCGGGAACTGGACAAGGTTCTGTCGCGTAAAAAACTGGGCAGGAGCTCTGTCGGCAAATCGTTCATCGATTTCACGCCGGACCTGAACAAGAGTTTCAACCGCGGTTACACGGAATATCTTCTGGACGGGGCAAGCGCGGGCACAGGAGCGCCGGATACTCCTAAGTTTATCGGAGAGCCGGTCGGCCGGGCGATAAAAGTGGATACTAAATCTTTCCGGCTGGACGGCGGAATCCCGCTTCATAACGGAGACGGCATCGCCTTTTTCGACGAGCGCGGCGTACTGGGCGGCACCCATGTCAATATCGTATCCGCCGGCAAGATCATGCCGGTGAGCACGCGCGGCATCTCGGAGGGCGCGCCCATCTACCGTAATCTGGACAGGGAATTCATCCGCGTCCTTGAACGGGACAAATCAGCGCGCAAGCTGGGCGTCAGGATGAAGTTCGCCGAAACGCCGGAAGGATTCACGCTTAACGCCACGGATGAAGAAGGTTTTTCGGCCGGAATCTCGTGCATGCCAGGCAAGACCAAGGCAGAAAAACCAGAAGCCGCGCTGGAGACGATAAAGAGACAGCTTTCCAAAATAGGCGAAACCGGCTTTTATCTCCAGGATCTTGAACTGGAACTATCCGCCCCGTACTTCATTCCCGTCAGCGTTCTGAACGACCTGCGGCGCAGGGTGCTTGAGCAGCTTGACGCTTCTCGGATTTCAGCGTATAAGCGGCAGGAGGTGAATTTCAAAAAGACTACGCATAAATACCCGGCCAAAGAATTGAACTTTACGTCCAATATTCTGAACTCTAAGGCCGTGGAATTCTACAAGCGGCACGGCGTAACGGAAATAGAGCGGGCTGCAGAATTCGGCGCAGAGATAGGCGACAGGCCGCTGATGACCATGAAGTCCTGCCTGAGACACCGGCTGAACATGTGCCCCAAAACGGACGGTAAGGGCGGAAAGGCCGAACCGCTTTTCCTTGAAGACGAGGAAGGGCGCTTGTTCCGTCTTGATTTCAACTGCCCCGATTGCCTCGTGACCCTTAAAATCGGAAAACTAAAGTAACGAGGAACGATGACACTCAGATGCGAGCTTAATATAAACGGGGGAACCAGGCGCATCCTGCTTGTAGCCAAAGAGGAAGAGCCCGCGGAACATGTGGCGCTGCGGCTTGCGGCCGCGATACTGTTTTTTGACCGGGAACCGGCTCTGGAGGCCGGCCCCAGCCATCCCGCCGTGATTGATGTGGGTTTTTATCCGGATTTGCTTGTAACGAACGACGCGGGCGGAGTGGATGTCTGGATAGAGTGCGGCACAGTAGCTGTAAATAAACTGACAAAGGTCGCCAGACGCGTTCGCGCGGCCAGGCTTGTGGTGCTCCGGGAGAGCCCTGAAGACGGAGTCCGTTTCAGGGAAGTCATAAAAAAAGAAATTCCCAAAGGCGACAAGATAGAAATCTGGGCCTGGCCTAAGGAGGATTTTGCGCGGTGGACCTCCGCACTTAAAGAATCCACGCATGTTTTTGGCGAGGCTTCCGGCAAATCTCTGAACCTGGTCCTGAATGAAATCCCTTTCGACGTGCAGCTGATCTCATGCTGAAGAACGATATCTGCCAAGAAGTCATGGGGTTTCTGGAAAATCTGCGGCGCGATCTCCCCGGCATTTTTTCCGGACGCCGCCCTGATCCCTCGCCCTCCCCTAAACCTCATATCCGCCCGGACGCCAGATCGTCCGGACACCCGACTCCTGACGCCGCCGGCATCGGCAGAAAAATGGCCGGGGGGATAATAAAGGGACGCATCAAAAATATCGGCTCCTCCATGGGCCTGGAATACGGCCGCATTTTTATCAAGGACCAGAAAACATTATGGGCGAGCTGCTCCGGCAAAAGGAATCTGAATTTTAACTGGCGTCTGGCCGCCGCTCCCCCCGAGATACTGGATTACGTGGTAATACATGAACTTTGCCACCTCAGGGAGATGAACCATTCAAAAAAATTCTGGGGGTTGGTAGGCGAGGCCTGCCCTGACTACAAGGCCCGAAAAAAATGGCTCAACGACCATTCGCGCGAGCTGCGCAACGGAAGAGAACTCCTGACTCCGGTAAACAGAGATTCCTGAACAGCCCTACTCCATTTCTTCTTTTCCAGCCAAATAATCCGCAGCGCCCGCCGCCGGAGAAAAGCCTCCCTTCTGGCAAGAAGGCGCGTTTTTTCCGTCTTCGTGAAGGAAGCATCGCGATAGCACGAGGGTGGCCGCGCAGTAGCAGATAATTGTGATGAGAAAAGACATGGTGAAACCGAAGTCCATCTGCAGGGTGCCGCTAAGCTTGGCGCCGAAGGCCCACAGCAGGCTCCAGCACGCGGTATACATGGCGCTGGCCAGGGGATGCGCCTCCTTTTTAAAACGCGATAACATAAACACGCTGTAGATTGGCGAACTGGCGTTCATCAACATGGTGCGGATAAAAGCCGCCGCGACCGTGGGCAGGATCAGCCCGGAGAAGCCCATGGTGGCCAGAAAGGGGATGGAGAGCGACTGAAGCGTTATCATCGCGCCCACCTGGCCTTTTTTCTTTACCAGCCACGGCCCGATAAGCCCTCCCGCCGCCATCGAAAGCGGCATGAGCGACATATAAAATCCCAGGCTCGATATCTGCAGGTTGAACCCCGTCTTAAAAAAAATGTTAAGGTACGGCATTATCATGCCGGCGCCGAAGCCGATCATTATCTGGGGCAGGAATACCATGAACGCAGCCAGAGGTTTTACTCCGCCCAAGTCAAGCTTAATAGGCGCGCGCGCCTTTTGTGGCGGCTCTTCGATATAAAATACCGGCAGTATGGCCGCGGCCATCAACGCTACGCCGGTCAGCATCGTCACGCGATAAGCCGCCGCGCTTTCAGCTCCGCCTGACAGCAGCACCGCGGCCCAGTCGGTCAGCGAGCCGCCTATCAGGTTTCCGAGGAACCCGGCCAGCATTGAAAAAGCAAATTGAAAACTGAAAACCAGGTTCCGGTCTTTTTCAGTGGAATACCTGGCCATCAAAGGCCACGCGGTTATGGCCATAAAGGCGCCTGCAAAACCGGAAAGGAACCTGAACGATATCAGCATGGCTTTCGATGGGAAAATAGCCAGGCCCAAAGCGGAAACCGAGGCGATGCCCAGCGCGATAATCAGGTTTTTTTTGAGCGGCAGATTGACGCAAAGCAGCGCCAGCGGCACGGCCAAGGCCGCGGTCACGAACACCGGGATGGATTCCAGCGTGCCCAGGAACTCCCGGGTGTAGCCGAGTTTAAGTATGTAAAGATTATATACCAGACCGAAAACGCTCTGTGAGACGGCCAGGATGAAGGTAATGTAAATAAAAAGTCTGGCGTTCTTCTGAAAATCCCTGAATCGCAGGAAATATTGCCTTAAGGAGTTCATATGGCTGCAAAATCCGGACGCTTGAAACCGGTCACTGGTTAGTTGCAGAGTGATCCATGTACCAAACATAATCCGCGAGGCCCGCGTCTTCGGCAGGCAAAACGGCGGGACATACGGCTGCGTCCTTCGGATAAAATGAAACCGCGCGCAAGCCGGGGGCCCGTGATCCCACCGAAGACGGGATCCCGGCATTGTAGATCACATGTCCGGAGCCGGCCACGACCATGCCCGCAAATCCGGGGTTGGCGTTAAGAAAATCGGCCAGGCGCGCGCCCATGGTTTCGTTCCAGGCGCACATCGCGGCGAGATAATTCTCAAAAGTGAACATGTCCCCCATGCCTTTTTTCCCGGAGCCCCCCTCCCTATTCCCGTGCCCTTCAAAAGCCTGCCTTACATATTTTATGTAAGCCTCGTTCTTTGTAATCTCCACCTTGGCCGGCAGATATCGCTTTTCCTCAGGGGAAAGTCCGTCCAGCCCGGCGCGCGCTATTTTGGCCACCACTTTTTTGGGCAGGTTAAGGGCAAGGGCTTTCAGTTTATTGGCGCGAATAAAATCAAAAAGCGGCTTGTAAAAGCTGAAACTGAATCCCCATTCATCCTTCCAGCCGGCCTTTAGAAGAAACTCCTCTTCGCCTATCTTTCCACCCGCGTAATCGTCCAGGATCGGCTGCAGCGTCATGTTCAGCATCTCAAACCCGACCGCGACTTTTTCGCCGCGCGCTTCGCCAAGCGCCTTGAGCGCCTCCAATTGAGCAAGGTGATCCTTAATCTGGTCATGGGTTTCGCCGGAGAAAACAACGTCCGCGGCGCGAATGACGGCTTTAAAGGCGGCCTCACCGCCCAGCGGGCCGCCGGAAAGGCCGTTGAAAACACAGAACCCCGGCGTCTCACCGGATACGGCCCCGCGCCGCACGGCGACTTCCGGCCTTTCAGCGGAAATTTTCACATTGTCCGTCAAAGCCGGACGGGCTGTTTTCCGGTCAAAAGAAACGGAGCTTCCGGCAAAAGCTCCGGAATTAAAAAACATGAAAAATGGCAAAACCGATAAGCGTGTTTTCACGATTTAATTATAGTATATCCGTGTTTAACTTGCCGAACCACGAACGTCCGTTAATCTTTTTTGGTATCATATCCTGAGTGAACGCCGGAACTTCAAGTTAAAACCGAGTTTTTGATTGCAATAAATCAGCGGAGGGCTAATGCTTAAGAAATTACTTATCGGATTCGCGGTGTGCGCGTCAATATCCGGCGCAATGGCGGCTTCAGCCGAAAACATGGACTTCGACGGGGCGGGAATTAACGGCGCCGTGGACACTCTGAAATCCAGGCTGGAAATTACAGGTTTTCCCCAAGTTCCTCCGGCCGAAACTTTCCGATCCGCCGCGGAAAGAACCGTACACGCAAAAGGATTCGTCAGAAAAGACCTTCCGACTAACTACTGGAAGCATTTCAAGTACCCTGATATGAAGATTCCGAACACCCTGGACCTGCGCCCGAATCTGACCCAGATAGAGAACCAGGGCTCGTGCGGAAGCTGCTGGGCTTTCAGTCTTACGGCCACGCACCGCGACGGGCACGCCCTGGCTGGAAAAGATCCGGGACGCCTTTCGCAGGAATGGCTGGTAGACAATTCGACCGAGGCCGCGGGATGTAACGGCGGCTACTTCGATTCGGCCAACGAACTGGTGACCCCCGGCCAGCCGCTCTGGGCAGCTTGTCCCTATAAGCAGGGTTCGGGGAAATGTTCCGTGAACCTGCCGCCTGCCGCCCGCATAACCGCCTGGTATATGCTGGGAGAGAAGGGCAAAAGTCCTACAACCCAGGAGATCGAGGCTTATATGGCCAGCTCCGGTAAATCTATATCCATCGGAGTTGCCGCGGCCGCCGGGCGCTGGGAAAGCTACTCCGGCGGAATTTACAACGCCTGCGTCTCCGGTCAATTGGACCACATGATAAACATCGTGGGCTGGGACAACGAAGGCGCCGCTTTCGACGCCAGCGGAAATCTGCCCCCCGGCAAAGGTGTCTGGATCCTGCGCAACAGCTGGGGTAAATCCTGGGGAGAGAATGGCTACATGCGCACAAAAATGACCGATCCTTCAGGCAACCGGTGCAACGCCGTGGCAGAAGAGGCCGCCTACTTCGACTTTTAAGCGCTACAGCGCCTGCCATTCATTTATATTAGATTATTGTGCCGGCGCCGAAGAGCGCACGGCCCACCGGAGTTTCGCGCAGGAAGAGCGCGAGTTTTTCTTTTGTTCCTCTGGAGATGGGCGCAGGCAGGTCGGGGCTACACCTGAGTATATTCCGGCCTCCGCGCCTGCCGCAAAAGCCTTCTTCACCCTGCGGTCCTCGCCTGAATGAAAAGACAGTATAGCCGCTCTGCCGCCCGGCTTAAGGCACCAGGGAAGCGCCTCCAAAAACCGGTCCAGCACGCTCAATTCCTCGTTCACGCCTATGCGCAGCGCCATAAAGGCGCGCTGCAGCGATCTTTTTATAGCGTTATCGGTTTCTTTTGAAGGAAGTTTTTTCAGCGCGGCGCGCACCGTGTCCGATAGCTGGGTAGTCGTAGTTATCGGCGTCAGGCTGCTCTTGATGGAGCGCGCGATAGTTTCCGCGTGGGGCTCGTCGGCGTTCTCGGCCAGCAGAGCGGTCAGCGCTTTCACACTTATCGATTTCAGCAGTTCCGAAGCCGGAACTCCCCGCGACGGATTAAGGCGGAGATCCAGCGGCCCGTCAAACTTGTAGGTGAAGCCGCGCCCGGGATTATCCAGCTGCATAGAAGAAACGCCAAGGTCGGCCAGGATAAAGTCAAACCCGCCGCCAGCCTCGCCCATCAGCCCCATGATACCGGCAAAGTTCATCCTACGGGCGATAAAAATATCTTCTGAAAAACCTAAGCCCCGCAGGCGGGCCTCCGCGCGCGGCAGTTCTATCGGGTCCACATCAAGAGCAAAAAGCCTTCCTCCCGGAGCCAGACGCGAAAGAATCTCGCGCGCATGACCGCCGAAACCCAGGGTGGCGTCCAAACCGGTTTCACCGGGCTTGGGGTCAAGGATCTCAAGGATCTCTTTTACGCAGATAGGGATATGCATACCGGCAGGAGTGCGGCCGCGCGCGATGACGTGCTCAACATCTTCGGCATATTTTTCAGGGTTGAGCTCTTTATATTTGTCTTCAAATCGCCGCGGATTCCTGCCGCTATAGCGAATGCGGCGTTTATGGGGTTTCGGCGCTTCCGGCGAGCCCTGGGGTTCCTGTTGGTCCGGCGTCATTATCTGTATTATACACTTTTCAATAAAACCCGGCCCACAAGGACTACTCAACCATTCGCAAAAGGCCTAAACGGGCATGGGTCTCTTGCCTGAATTTTAAAGGTCTTTAGCCTATTATATCCGGGATCGCACTTTGATAAAATTTGGTATACAAATATAAGAGCAACAGGAGAAATAAATGAAAAAAATAATTATATCCATTGCGGCGTTGACATTTCTTGGCGCGACGGCATTCGCCTCCAACTATCCCCTCGATTATATGAACCAGAGCGCGGTAGCCATAACAGCCGGCCCGGCGATCCTGGTGGAAGTTAACACCATGCAGAGCGGCTACAAGTATGTCATCGGATATAAGAAATCCGGCTTACTGGCCGGCAGGGCTGACCACGTGAACGCCTATGTAAAGATCTACTACAAACTGACGGCAATTAACGGGCAGTGGTCCTCCCCGCTGACGGCGGAAAAACAGATAAAATTGACTCCCGAATGGAACGGCACCGGCTATGTCAGCGGCGAACTGTCGCAATACACCAGCTATGGCAACGACGGCCTCCTCTTTGTTCCGGACAGCGCGCTCTCACAAAACATGGTGGAAATTGAGAAGATAGAACTGGCATTCAACGTGAACGGCCAATGGGACTCCAACTACAGCGCTAATTACACCATCTCGACCAGCACACTCTACCGCGTGGGAGAAAGGTTTAAATCCGGCTACGTCTCTTCGAACATCGCAACTGACACCTGGAACTTTATAGTCAGCATGATGCGCAAATAGCGGATTTAAAACCCCGGGGGTTTATATTTACACGACGACAACCATCCTTTGGTTGTCGTCGTTTTTTACGGGGGGGAAATATCAGTTTTGTAACAGCCTGTTTAAGAGGTCCGCATGAAGCGCAATCCTGAATTTTTATCCCTTCGGGGGAGCTGCGCGGGGGAAATATTTTTACCCGCGCGAAAAAACTTACACGTGCGGTTATTCTTTCCCGGCCGGCAACTTTCGCAGAAGCGGCGTCATCGCTTCAAAAGCCGCTTCCGCCCAGCTTTTGGCTATAGGCAACGCGGCGGGAAACCAGTAATGCACACCATCTCCGCCTTTTGCAGGATATTTTGTCACCAGCGTGCTGTCAAAGCAGGTGCAGAAAGGCGTAACGGCTTTATACGTAAGCTGGAGCACGCGCGGGATTTTTTCCCGGCCATTGCGGGCGTCCGGCATGGTTATCCAAAAACAGCTTGCGCCGGAGTCTGAAATCTTCTTAACAAGCTTCTTCCAACCCGTAACGTATTTTACCGACAGAAGGCAACTGTCGGGCGCTCTGGCGTGGAAAGCGGGTCAATCCCAGCCCATCTCGTCCATGGAATCCTTTCGCGGAGGCGTCTCTTCGGTGATGACCGGACTAGGGGGCGGCGCACTTTTTAAAACTTTGCGCGGAGGCGGAACAGCAGACTGCAAAGCGACAGCCGGCAACTCAAGCGCGGAGGCTGGAACGGCCCAATTGCGACCTATTCGGATTGCCGCCAGTTGCCCCTTCTTCACCCTCTTAAATACCGCTATGCGTGAAACACCCATTATAACTGCGGCCTCTGGTAAAGAAAGAAATTCTTTTTTTTCAGGCATAATCCAGTCCTCGCACAATATCCCAGTTAACACAAGTTAACTAGAATATTATACGCTAAAAAGCCGAAAGAAGCAAATTGTTATATACGGTAATCTTTAGAGCACGAACCATTGGTTAACACATGTTAACATGGAACTTCAGCCACCCAACCATGATGGATAAAAATCCGGCAGGCCACCAACCTCGACAATCCACCCACCGCCCTTGGAAAACCGGCAAATGAGACGGCTAAAGACGCGACATTATAATTAAATATCAGGACTAAAATTTATATACTATATGGCATAAGGGCGCCGCGGCATACCGGCGGATCAACCACAATGAAGATTTTAATATTAGGCGGAACGAGCTTTTTCGGCAGGGAAACCGCCATATCTCTTTCCGACGGCGGCCACGAAGTAACGGTATTCTCTCGGCGCTGCCCCGCAGACGGGCTGCCTCTTGACATCACGCAGAGCCGCGGAGACAGGACCGTGGAAATAGACCTGGCCCGAATGGCCACTCAACCGTGGGACGTGATAATTGACAACATCTGCCACACGGCGGACGACGCCCAAAAAGCCGTGCGCGTATTCAACGGCAGAACAGGTTTATATATTTTCACCAGCTCCGCCTCGGTCTATTCCACCCTGCAGGGAGCCTCCGCCCCTTTCAGGGAGATACAGACCGAACTGCTTCCGGTCAGGACCGACATGAAGGACAAGCCTTATTACGCCTACGCCTCCGCCAAATACGCGGCTGAAAAAGTATTCGTGAACGCTTTTCTGGAAAAAAAGTTCCCCGTAGTAATAATCAGGCCGCCGGTAGTCATCGGCCCGGGCGACCCCACCCTGCGCGCCTATTCCTATTGGCTGCGGCTTAGCGACGGCGGCCAGCTTATCCTGCCAAACCCGGCGGTTTCGGCCAGGTATATTTTTTCCAAGGATCTGGCCAGAGCCTTTGCACTACTGATCGACAGCCAAAACCTTTACGGGCAAACCCTCAACCTGGGCGACGCAACGGTTATAACACTGGAAGATTTCATAAAGATCTCCGCGCGCATACTGCATAAGGAGGCCAAAATAACGGTCCCCGACCACGCCTGGCTTAAATCCGGCGGTTTCAATTTTGCGGCCTCGCCTTTTTCCGGGGCTTCGGATTTTATAGTTGACATCTCGAAAGCGGAAAAGGCGCTGGGTTGGCGCTCCACTGAAATGCACGCCTGGCTAGAAGAGACCATCAACTGGTTCTTTTTAAAGTATCTGGGTCCGATGCCGGCAAACTACGCGTCCAGAAAAAAAGAACTGGAACTGGCTGACCGCTGGAAAGCGAGGGCGTAACGGAGATTATCATGGATATAAATAAAAACATCGCGAGAGCCAAAAAAGTAAGGATCCTTTTGATGGACGTGGACGGGGTGCTCACCGATGGGAAGATGTATTATCTGCCCGGGCATAAAGGGGAAATGGTGGAATTTAAGGCGTTCCATTCGCTGGACGGGATCGGCCTGCGGCTTTTGAACCAGTTCGGCATCATCACCGGCGTCATCACCGGACGGGAGTCGCCCGGCACCGAGGAGCGCGCCAGAACTCTCGGCATGAGCTACGCCTACCAGGGCTTCCTCTCCAAACTCGACCCGCTGAGAGAGATATTGAAAGACACAGGCTTGAAAGAGGAGAATGTGGCCTATGTCGGAGACGACTGGACCGACATCCCCGTGCTCAAGCGCTCCGGGTTCGCCTGCGCCCCCGCCAACGCCCTGCCTGAAGTCAAATCGGCCGCTGATTTTATAACAAAAAAAGAGGGTGGTGCGGGGGCGGTGCGCGAAATCTGCGATTTTATACTTAAAAGCCAGGGGCACTGGCGGGAAATAATGAGGTATGTCGAGACGGCGCACTGGCCGTCTCCGGAAAAACCTCCTATGAAAATAATTCTGCATTCAAAGAAGGGGGAGAAATGAAAAGGCTGATCATATTGTGCGCGCTGACGATATTGATATGTCCGCAGGCGCGCGCCACGGCGGACAGCGAACTGACCGAAGCGGCGCTCTCGACCGACACCGCAAAAACCGATGAGACCGCGGATATCGACGACGCGCAGGCCTACATCCAGGAAACTGACGAGGATTTGGCGGGCTTCGTGCAGGATTACGTAAAAAAAGACACGGTCCTGAAAGGCGCCTTTTTTCTGGAAGAAACGGTTTCCGGCAACATCCTTAAATTAAACCTGGAAACGGTTATAAAAACATCTTCCGCCGGACCAAATAATTCGAAAATCATAGAAGCCGTATTCAGGGACCTGACCGGAAAAAGGCGCACCGTCCTGTTCCGCATCCAGAGTATAGGCTTCGGCGGGATAGATATATTTAAAATTGAACTTAAGAAAGAAGAAAAAACAAAGACTTCCGATAAAATAAAAAAATAGGCTAACCGGCAGAAATAAACTATGATCCAATACTTTACCGCTTTCGGCGCGGGCCTTATGTCGTTCTTCACGCCCTGCGTTCTGCCGCTGCTGCCCGGATACCTCTCCATGCTCTCGGGCTTCTCCGCGAGCGCGCTGCTGAAAGGCGACTCCAGAGTGGCCGCCAAAAAAGTAACGCTCAACGCGCTGGTGTTTGTGGCCGGATTCTCGCTGGTTTTCTCGGCCATGGGAGCGGCCGCTTCAGTCTTGGGCGATCTCCTGGCGACCCATAAGGTGGTTCTTTTAAAAGTCTTCGGCGTGGTCATGATGCTGCTTGGAATACACATGACCAGCCTGGTCAGGTTCAATCCACTGAATTACCACAAACGCTTTTCAATGCGGACACTGGGCGGAGGGTATACGGGCTCTTTGCTGATGGGGTTCGCTTTCGCGCTTGGCTGGTCGCCCTGCATCGGGCCGATACTGGCCGGAATACTCGCCATGGCTGCGGTTTCAGGAGAAACCTATAAAGGAGTGTCTCTGTTGATGACCTACTCAGCCGGGATGGCCGTGCCCTTCATTGCGGCAGCCTTCCTGACGGCAAGATTCTTCGCTTTCCTTGCCAGGTACAAAAGCGCTCTGCGCCATGTGGAAATAGCCGCCGGAGCCATACTGATCGCAGCCGGTGCGCTCCTCTTTTTCGACCGGCTTATGTTCCTCCGCTGAGCGCCGACCCGAATCCCTCAGCCGGAATTCGGGTTATATCTTTCTTGACCCGGGTTTTATCAGAGGGGATATTTTTTTAGCGCAGAGTGGGCAGTCGGCCGGGCTGTAAACCGTAAGGTCCAGCTTTATAAGGCTCGCCGAGGGGAAATAAAAAGACCGCGCGCCCATCCTGTTGACTATCGAAAGAGCGCCGAGCACTTCCGCGCGCGCCTTCTTGGCAGCTTCAAAGACTTCCATGGTGGATTTGCCGGTAGTGAACACATCTTCCACAATGATCACCTTGGCGCCGGCACTAAGCGAAAACCCACGCCGGAGCGTCATCGAAGCGTTATCCCTCTCCATAAACAAAAAATCCACTCCGAAAGCGCGCGCGACCTCGTGCCCTATTATCAGTCCGCCGATAGCAGGCGATATGATCAGGTCCGGCTTGGCTCCCTTCCAACGCTTCTTCAGTTCAACGCCTATGGATGCGGCCTTGGCCGGACCTTTGAGCGCCAGCGCACACTGAACGTAATCGGGGCTATGTAATCCGGAAGAAAGTAAAAAATGCCCCTCCAGCAGCGCTCCGCACTTCTTAAGATGACCGTAAAATTTAGCATCCTGGGAGTTCATGTAAAAGTCACCTCTGGTTCAAGATTCAAGATTCCTGGATTTTAGCTCTTTACCCCGGCCCTATCAAGTTCCCCCAGTATTTCGCGGACGATGGCGACAGGATCAGGAGCATTGAGCACCGGCCTGCCCAGCACAATCATATCAGCCCCCGCGGACAAAGCCCCGGCCGGGGTAAGAGTGCGCTTCTGATCGTCATCCCCGCAGACAAGCCTGATGCCGGGAGTGATAATTTTGAGCGCCTTGCCGAAGCGATTCCGAACGGCAGCCGCCTCCAGCGGGGAGCAGACGATGCCGTCGGCGCCGTTTTCCGCACCCAAGGCAGCAAGACGTAAAATATTTTTTTCTATACCTCCCACAAAACCGGAACCGGCGAAAGCCTCCTCGTCAAAGCTGGTAAGCACTGTTATTCCCCAAAGCAGCGGGCGCTTTTTAAGCGAGGCCGCGGCCGCAAGCATGCGGGCCCCTCCGGAGAGATGCAGGGAAACGGAATAAACACCCAAGCGCTCCGCGCTTTCCACGGCGCTCCTGACGGTGTTGGGAATATCGTAAAACTTGAGGTCTAGAAAAACTTTCCCGCCGCACTCGTGCACCAGATCCACCGCCCGGGGACCGGCAAGCGTGAAAAGGCTTGAACCGACCTTATAAATAAGCGGCAGCCCTTTGAGCTTTTTAAGCAGAGCCGCCGCGGTTTTGAGGTCCGGCGTGTCCAGCGCGATTATCAATTTGGTTTTGCCCATACTTTTTCGGGGCGCTACATTAAGGACGGCCCAAGGCCCCTGGCCCGGCGTTTCAAATCCGCCTGGTTTTTTTCCATGTGCCTAAGAATATCTTTCACCATGAAAGGCCCCTCATAAATGAGGCCCGAATAGACCTGCACCAGATTCGCGCCCAACTTAAATTTTTCAGCCGCGGACGGCCCGTCGAAAACCCCGCCAACCCCGATCAGCGGCACCCGCCCGGCCGCCAGTTCGGAAACTCTTTTTAACATCTCGTTGGAAATGTCGCGCAGCGGCTTGCCGCTAAGTCCGCCCTCATAGGAATGCCAGCGCGCGTGGAGATGCTCGCGCCGGACGGAGGTGTTCGTGACTATAAGCCCCAGACCCCGTTCCGCGGCGGTGGCCACCAGGCCGGAAAGATCCCCTTCTTCAAGTTCCGGGGAGATCTTTATGAAAAGCGGCTTTTTGACCCGCTGATTGTTTATAAAATCAAGCGCGGGGTCCAGCAGGCGCGCCAGGCGTTCTTTCTGGTGCAGCACCCGCAGCTGCAGCGTGTTTGGAGAGCTGATATTAAAGACGAAATAATCGCCGAACGGGTAGAGCACCTTGAGCGCCTCCAGATAATTCTTCGGCGCGTCTTCCAGCGAGCAGTCCGCATTTTTTCCTATATTGATCCCCAGCGGCACACCCGCGGACCCCAGCTTTGAAAGCCGTCTGGCGGCCTCGTAGGCTCCGACATTATTGAACCCCATCCGGTTTATTATGCCATGGTGCTCGTTTAGACGAAAGACACGCGGGCGCGGATTGCCGTTCTGCGCGCGCAGGGTTATCGTCCCCATCTCCAAAAAACCGAATCCGAGTTTAGCCAATATAAGCGGCGCCTCGCAATTCTTGTCAAACCCGGCCGCGAGTCCCACCGGGTTCCTGAACCTGATGCCGGCCACGGTGACGGGCATTTCTTTCACCCTGACCAGCAGCTCTAAAATCATCCGCGCCGGCTCTACGCCCTGCAGCGCGCTGACGCTTTTCATCACGGCGTCATGCACCGTTTCAGGATCGAAGTTGAAGAGTATTCTGCGTAAAATTTGTCGGTACAAGAAGCCCATGGATTTTGCCGTTTAATGAGCGCGGCTCCCGATACGGCTACCGCACGCCATTGCCTTATAAGTTATTGCGAATAATCAGCGCTGATAAATTCTACATTTAAAACGCCCCTTAAAGGAAACGGCCGTCCCTGAACACGAAACGCCCGCCCACAATAGTCGCGGCTACGCGGCCCTTAAGCCGCCTTCCGACAAAAGGGGAATTGACGGACTTGGAATAAAACCGCGGGGGCACCCGATATCGCGCTAGCGGATCTATAAGAGTCAGATCGGCGTCCATGCCTGGTGCCAACCTTCCCTTTTTTTTCAGGCCCAGTATGCGGGCCGGATTAGCGCTCATAAGCTCGGCAAGGCGAATCCTGGAGACTGAACCTTTATAAAATAATTCCGTGAGGGCCAGCCCCAGCGTGGTCTCAAGACCGATGACTCCGAAAGGAGCCTTCAAAAGTCCTTTCGCTTTTTCGGCGGCAGAGTGCGGAGCGTGGTCGGAGGCTATAACATCTATCGTTCCGTCGGCCAGGCCTTTTTTAAGCGCCGCGCGGTCGCTTCCCTCACGGAGCGGCGGCTTCATCTTGAAGGCGGCGTCTTTGACATTTTCGCAGGTAAGCGTAAAATAGTGCGGACAGGTCTCGGCTGTGACATTAAAACCAGCCTTTTTGGCGGCGGTGACAAGGCGCGCGCTTTCGCGGCAGCTCACGTGCTGCAGGTGCAGCGGCCCGCCCGTGGAGCCGGCAAGCAGCAGGTCGCGCAAAACCATGAACACTTCAGCTTCGCGCGGGATACCAGGCACTTTCAGGCGGCGCGCGCGCGCGCAGTCGTGCATAATTCCTGAGCCGGTCAAAGCTAAGGACTCTGCGTGTTCCATCACCGGGGTTTTCAACTTTTTCGCCAACCGTAAAGCTTTTTTTAAAAGCCCGAAGTCGGCGACACAGGCTCCGTCGTCGGTAAAGGCCCGGGCGCCGGCGTTCTTCAGCGCCTCAAGGTCCGCGAGATCCCGTCCGGAGCGGCCGCAGGTGACGGCGGCGGAAAAATAAATATTCACCGGAAGGCCCTCGGCTTTCGCCCGCAGGCGGCGGATAAGCGCCGGATTATCTACCGGCGGTTCCGTGTTGGCCATGGCCAGGATAGAGGTGAATCCGCCGGCGGCGGCGGCCCTGGCGGAGCTCTTAAGGTCTTCCGCCGTTTCCATGCCAGGTTCACGGGTGTGGACGTGCATGTCTATCAGCCCGGGCATAAGCCAGAGGCCGGAAGCGTCGTAAATCTCGAAGCTCCCGCGGGCCGTACCGGGATATCCGGTTCCCACGGACTTTATGAGCCCGTCTTCTATGAACAGGTTCAGTTTTTTTTCCAGCTTGCGGGCCGGGTCAATTACCAGCGCGTTTTGGATGAGCAATCTTGGCATCTTTATTTACTACCATACTTTTGCCGGGGGGAAAAGTGCGGGATTTTACGGCTCCGGCCGCGGTTGCCGGCAAAGAGATTTGAGGAGAAGCCTGCAGGGCAGTCACGCGAAAATCAAAAGCTCCCCCAACTTCCCTATAGCTGAGCAGCTGAAAAGACGCTATAAGAATCAGAGCGACCCAGGCCAGATCAAAGCCCCTGCGGGGGCGGAATCCGTTCAGTAATTTGAAGATGACCGCTGCGAGCAGGGTAAAACCGAACGCCGAATGGGCGGCGGCCACTTCAACCGCTGCCTCGGGGTTAACCTTTTTGGACATGCCGAAATAAAGCAGCCCTATCACAGCGAGAAAAGTTAAAAATAAATAATGCCAGCCGCGGCTCTTCTCCTCCGATGAGAGGAAAGTCAGCTGACTCAAACCAGCCGAAGCGTAAAAACAGGCGAAGGAGACGAAGATATAGAAACCGCTCTTCAGCTGCAACGAGAACATCAGGCTCTCAACGCTCCAACCACCTAGGAAATACAGCATAGCCAGCAACATTCCGGCCCCGCTGAGCAGGAGAGCCAGCGGCGCGATAAATCTGATCCGCCCTCCGGGCTTATGCCACGCGTAAGCTTCGGTAAAGCCTAGGGCCAGCAGGGCGGCGCCCTGGGCCGCGTGCATCGCCGTAGAAGCGGTATTATAGCTGTCGAGGTTAAGCGTCATCGGCCCTTTCCTTTTTTCTTGGTCTCTCTTAGAAAATAATAGAGCCCGATAAGCAAACCCGCACCCGCGAGCAGCCATGCGGGGTGAGACACGGCTTGTTGGCCCTTAATCGGCTCCGCCGGGGCTGTTGCCGGGGACGTGGACGCGGCGAACCGCGTCTCAGGACTTGCCTGCTTAGGCGACGGAACGGCTTGAGCCGCCTGGAGCTCGGCCATGAAAGGCGTCACCTTTTTTATCTGTGGTTTGCAGGAGTCGGAAGACTTATCACAGCCGTCATCGGCCCGGACCCCTGAAACCTGAATAACGATAAGCGCGAAAAGAATAATTATTTTTTTCATATAGCCGTCAGCGGGTCAATATCGGTTGAAAGATGATATTTCTTCCATCGTTTTTCTCTTGCGGGCCGGCGGCGCCTCATCGGCGTAGCCGACGCTCAACATAACCTCGGCCTTGCAACCGGCAGGCAGGCCCAGCGCTTTGGCGGCGCCCTTGGCGTCAAACCAGCCGAGCCAGCAGGTGGCAAGCCCCTGCTCCTCCGCGGCCAGGACGAAATGTTCGGCGGCTATGCCTATGTCCACCAAACGGAAATTGGTATCCTGCACCTGGTTACCCAGCCAGGCGGAAAGCTTGCCTTTTTGCGACACGACCACTACGAGGACGGCGGCCTGCGCGGCAAACTTTATAGGGGCATGGATGCCGGAGAAGACGGCCGCGGCCAGCTTGTCCTTGACACCCGGATCATCCACGACAATAAATTTATAGGGTTGGGCATTGCAGGCCGAAGGAGCCAGGCGAACGGCCTCGAGGCAGGTAAGGAGCTTTTCCTTCTCAACGGGCAGAGGCCTATATTTACGCACACTGCGCCGTTTTGAAATAAGTTTAAGCAAAGGGGTTTCGAGCATAAAGAATATTGTATAAAAAAGAAGTTATAATTAATAACATCTAAAAAGAGCGGGCGCCGCTTTTTGCTTTATGGAGCCATTATGAATGACTGGATAAAAAACGCGCCGATGGCGGTGACCGTCTGCGACGAAAACGGGACAATAACCGAACTGAACGGCAAGGCTGCAAAAACCTTTAAAAAATACGGCGGTTCGGGCCTGATCGGGGCAAATCTCCTTGACTGTCACCCGGAGCCTGCAAAAACCAGGCTAACCTCCATGCTGACTAACCCTTATACGCCGCCCAACGCCTACACCATTGAAAAGGACGGCGTCAAAAAGTTGATCTACCAGTTCGCCTGCCCAAAAGACGGAAAACCCGGGGGCCTGGTGGAACTCTCACTGGAACTGCCGGCCAATATTCCTCACTTTATAAGGAAGTAGCCCCGATGATTTTACGCCGGCCTCCGATTTAAGGCCCGGGCCGCTGTCCGTTATTTAAACCGCGCAAATCCATATTGGCCTCGCGTTATAAATTCGCTACAATTGATTAATCGGCTAAATAGGACTTTAAAGCAGATCAGGTTTAAGCCCCGGGGAAAATATGGCAGAAACAGAATTTGTAGCCCGCCTCAATAATGTAACCAAAACCCATATGCTCGACAAAGTCGAAATACAGGCTTTGAAGGGCATCACGGTAGACATCCCCCGCAATAAATTCAACGTGATAATCGGACAATCGGGAAGCGGCAAATCCACCCTTTTAAATCTTATCGGCTGCATTGACACGCCTACCACCGGATCAATTGAGGTGTGCGGCAAAAACGTGGCCGCGTTTTCGGACGACGAAATGTCGGATTTCCGCGCCAGGCACATCGGCTTTATTTTTCAAACCTTCAATCTTATGCCGGTTTTTTCCGCTTATGAAAATGTGGAGTATCCTCTTCTGATAAACAAAATCCCGCTCAAAGAACGCGGCGAGCGCGTGCTCGCCACGCTTGAAAAAGTAGGGCTTGCCGACCAGAGGGGCAAATTCCCCAACGAGCTCAGCGGCGGCCAGCGGCAGCGGGTGGCCATAGCCCGCGCGCTTGTCAAAAACCCGGAGATGGTGCTGGCGGACGAGCCGACGGCGAATCTGGACCACAGAACCGGCACTGAGATAATCGAACTTATGCAGAATATTCAGGCTAAGGAAAAGACGACCTTCATATTTTCATCTCATGACAAAAATCTCATCACCAACGCCGAAGACCTGTTTATGATCATGGACGGCGTGATACTATGAAAACCCTTCAAATCGCGTACCGAAATATCTGCCGCAATAAACGGCGGTCGCTCATGACCGTCCTCGCAATAGCGGTCAGCAGCGTTTCCGTCCTTCTTTTCGGCGGAAACATCTCCTCAATAATCTACACGCTTCAGACCGGCTATGTAAGAACTTCCGGGCACATTCATATCTACAAAAAAGGCTATTCCACCTACGGCGCCACAAATCCCGCCGCTTACGGAATGGAGGACTACGAGAAAATTACAGGGATCATAAATTCAGACCCCGCCCTGAAACCGCAGCTGCGGCTTGTAATGCCGTTTCTGGCATTTCAGGGAATAGCCGGCAATTTCACGGCCGACACGTCCCAGTCTTTTTTCGGTATGGGCATAGTGCCATCGCTGTTTGAAAAATTAATGACCTGGGATCAGTATCATCTGAAGGTAACAAAAACCGATGTCTCCACCGGGCTTAAGGACGAAGATCTGTCCGGCGGCGTCATCGGCTACGGCATGGCGGAGCGGCTGGACCTTTGCGGAGATCTGCATCTTGAAGATTGCATCGCTCCGCCGGCGAAAAAAGAAACCCCGGACTCCGCGCCCGCGGAAGATTTCAGCGCGCTCACGCGGGAAGACTTCCCCGCGCAGGCATCCGGCCAAAAAGATACCGCCGCGCGGCTTGACCTGCTCGCCGCCACTTCCGGAGGGGCTCCGAACGTTGTTTCAGTCAATCTGCGCAAGGCGATGAAAATGGGGACCAAAGCCTTTAATGAAGGGCTGATAATAATGAACCTCGACCTGGCGCAAAAACTTATCAGCGGGCGGGGAATAAAAAAAGTAACGGGACTGATGATCCAGCTTAACCGCACCGACAACATAGGGCTGGTCAAACAACGCCTGGAACAAATACTTCCCCAAAGCGACTACGAGGTAAAAACCTTCGGCGAGGTCCGCCCCATGTACGGGCAGACGATATCAATGTTTCTGACGATATTCGGGTTTGTGGCGTTTATTATGGGCGTGATCGTCCTTTTTACCACCATAAACACAATGTCCATGAGCGTAATGGAACGAATTAGCGAGATCGGCACGGCCCGCGCGCTGGGGCTGAGACGCTCCGCCATCATCCGGCAGTTCGTAGGCGAGGGGTTTCTTTTAGGAACAATGGGGTCGACGCTGGGCGCTGCAGCGGCCCTGGCCGTTAGCCTCATAATCAACCTGATGGAGATCACATGGACCCCGCCGGATTACGCCAATCCGATCCTTCTATCCATCCACATGTTTCTGCAGCCTTTTTTTCTGCCATGCTGCTGGCTGGGACTTATAGCGGTGGCGACAGTGTCTTCGGTAATTCCGGCCCGCAACGCCGCGCGCATGGCGATAGTGGACGCGCTCAGGCATAATTAACAACGAGGTTTAAATGAAATATTTGATTTTAACTTTGGTTTTTACTTTTCTCGCGCCGGTGACTCATTCTACGGAAACCGGCAAAACGGCTGACGAGATCATAAGTGAAGCCGACGCCGTGCGAAACCCGGACACCCCCTTCAGCATAGTCGTTTCCCTGGCGGAATACCGCAGCGGGAAAAAAGAGAACGCGATGGCGCTGAACGTCTACTCAAAGGAAAACGCCGCGTCCGGACAATACCGCACGCTGGCCCTTTTCCTGAACCCGCCCAAAGACAAGGGCAAAGTCATGTTAAAGAACGGAACCGAGCTCTGGTTTTATGATCCTGTCTCAAAATCAAGCGTGCGCATCTCCCCGCAGCAGAGATTGATGGGGCAGGCCTCGAACGGAGACGTGATGACGGTAAACATGCACAAAGATTACAAAGCCGAACTCGCCGGAGAAGAAACGATAACCGATTCGGCAAAAAAGAAGGTCCTGTGCCATAAGCTTAATTTAACGTCCCGCGGGGATTCCAACTATTACCGCGTGGAATATTGGGTTGACAAAGCCGATTCCCGCCCCTTAAAAGGGAAATTCTATTCGGACAGCGACCGGCTCCTTAAAATAGTTTATTTCGGCGGCTACAAAACCGAGCTTGGAAGGGAGCGGCCGACAGAGGCCATTGTTATAGACGGGATAGATCCGAAACTTGTGACTAAAATGCTTTTCGCTAATTACACCGAAAGGAAAATACCCGAAGAATGGTTTCAAAAAGAGTATCTTCAACGTTTCAAAGGGGATTGATTTTAGCGGCGGCTCTGGGGCTGTGCCGGCAAAACGGTTTTGCCGGGCAGGATGAAGACCTGGACCTGATTCCCGATTTCATTTCCGCGGCGCAACCGGCGGCAGCGCCGTCTCCCGCCGCCGGAGGGAATTACTATAAATTTTTCATAGAGGATGAAGCCCAGACCAATGCCAGGCGGCACGGAGTGCTTCTGCCCCTGCCGGGTAAATATGTCCCCGCATGGTCTAACCGATTTACGTTTTACGGCAAAGCCGATGTCAGGCTGACTCCCTCCCTGAGTTTGAATATCGTGGACCGGTTCAATCACCTGTCGGATATTCATTCCGATTTTCCTTCGGGAGCGGCGCAGAACGACCTTAACGAGGCCTATCTCAGCTGGAACGCTTATCGCGAATACTATCTTGACGCCGGACGGATAAACCTGAAAAGCGGCGTCGCCGTCGGCTTTAACCCGACCGATTTTTTCAAGAAGAACGCGATCAGCCTGAGGACCTCGGAAGACCCCATCGTGCTTCGGGAAAACCGACTGGGCACCGTAATGGCCAGAGCGCAGGGCATTCTTCCGTTCGGCACACTGACCCTTGCCGCAGCCCCGGAAATATCGGATAAGCCCGGCAGATTTATAACCGACAGAACAAGCTTCGCACTGGCGCTCCAACGCACCAACGCTTATCCCCGCTACCTTGCCAAAATCAGCTCTTCCTATAAAGCGATAAGTTCCGATTTGCTTTATTACAGAGAAAATTCAACGTCCTATCTCGGAGCGAACGTCTCGCGCTCCATAGGTGACAGCTTTGTTTTTTACGGCGAGTGGAGCGGCGGCCGCCGGTACAGCCTTGCCACGGACGCGCTCATTTACGATGCTAAATTATACGGAGTGGACGGCTCTAAATACGCCTATGTCGTGCCGGGAGATTCCAAGAGACGATTTCGCAATCAGGCTGCCGCCGGGTTTTCGTATACCGAAAGCTCGCGCAAGCGAAGCACTTTTGTTGAGTACCACTACAACGAAGCCGGGATGACCAATAAAGATTGGGACAACTGGTTTTTAGCCGGGTACGCGCAGCGATTGCTGAATTTCCCCGAACTCGCTCCGGTGTACGATCAGGTGAACACGGTTCTCTGGTCCATACGCGACTATGCGCAGCGCAACACGGAACCGATCACACGCCGGCAAATTTTTATACGCAACCAATGGCAGGAGGCGTTTACGAAAAGGCTGGATCTGGCGAATCTTCTGCAGCTTAACGCCGCAGACCGCAGCTTTTTTCTGCAGTCGTCGGCGAAGTACAGTTTGACGGACAATCTGTTTTTAAACCTGTCGGCTTATTTTTATGCCGGCCCTGAACACAGCGAATATGGCAGCATAAACAAATGGAGCGCAATAAAACCGGGCATAACATATCTATTCTGACCTGAAGCCCGACTCGATGCTTATGGCTGACGAGATCTTATGAAAAAACCGAATAATCTGATAATTCGCAATATAACATCCGCAGAGATGGCGTTTGTGGTGGCCTGGGCGGCTCGCGAAGGCTGGAATCCCGGCCTTCGTGACGCCGAGTGTTTTCTGGCTGAAGACACCAGCGGGTATTTTATCGCTGAAGCTGACGGCAAGCCGGTCGGCTGTATTTTTGGAATAAATTTCAGCGCCGATCTGTGCATGGGCGGAGTTTTCATCGTAAATCCAGAATACCGCGGAGGAAGAATTGGCGTAGAGCTTCAAAAACGGGCAGCGCTGCACGCCGGGAAAAGAACTATCGGCTTTGACGCGGTGGAATATAAGGTGAAAAACTACGGTTTCTTCGGGTTCAAGCCCGCTTATAAAATCGTCCGGTATGAAATGCTAGCGCGCCCCGCGGGGAAAGATATTGAAACGGTTGACCTTACCGCGTATCCGTTTGACAAATTTAATGCTTACGACCGCAAATTTTTTCCCGCTGACCGCTCCAGGCTGATGGGGGAATGGATAAAACAAAAGCCTGCGGGCGCGGCGCTGGGGATCATTGTAAATGGCGCACTAGCCGGATACGGAGTCATCCGCAAAGCGTATCATGGCTACCGCGTGGAGCCGTTGTACGCCGAAAGCCGCGAGATAGCCGAAAGCCTGCTTCTGACTCTGGTCGGCCGCGTCGAGCCCGGCGCTCCGGTTTATATCAACATTCCTTTGCCGAACAGCGACGCCTGCGCGCTTGCCCAAAAATACGAGATGAAACCCGCAATCATGCTGGTAAGAATGTACAACCGGATCATGACGGACACCACATCACTGACAAATATTTACAGCCAGATGGGTTAGAATTAGGTGGAGAATTAGGTGACACACAACTTAATTGCCTGCAATTAAGTTGTGTGTCACTTTAATTGGTCACTTTAATTGGCGTCGCGCCTTATTTGCCTTTGGCGGCCGGGGCGGCCGGAGTTGAGGTGCGACCTCAGGGCGTCGCGTTCGGCAGCAGCATTGACCGTGGACGCTGGCTGCTTTAAGACTTCTGTCAGATATGTCCTCAGCAGCTCACGCAAACGCGAGCGCGAGATGGCGTGGGTTTGCCGCGTCTGCCCGTAAAGCCAGCCGCTTAAATCCATAAAATTATTAAAGGCGCCGGGGCCCGCGCATATCAATTTCGCGGTTTCAGCAAAAACGCCGCTATTCGATATCAAATCCCAGTAACGGGCGAACCGCCGCACCCGCTGCATCGTGAAAAAATCCAAAAGTTTGTTCTCGCGAAGTTCATAAGGGGGATAAGGACTGTAAACCATGCCCCATTGCGAGTCGTGCCGGGCTATCGGCGCGCCGCGCAGGCGCTTAAGGATTCCGACCTGTATCTCGTGAGGGTCCAGAGCCAAAAGTCTGTCGAACCCTGACGCGAACCCGGCCAGATCTTCCCCGGGCAAACCGACGATCAGATCAGCGTGCAGATATGCGGCAGTTTCACGGCGCAGGCGGCGGATGTTCTTTTCGGAGGCGTGGTTATCCTGCCGGCGATTGATGCGCGCCGCCACGGTTTCGTTAAAAGTCTGTATGCCGACCTCAAATTGCAGCGATCCCGCGGGGAATTTATTTATCAGAGCAAAGAGTTCGTCAGGGAAGCGGTCCGGGACCATTTCAAAATGCAGGAAAAGCCCGGGCCGAACGTTCTCAAGAAAAAAATTAAGGATCGCGCTTACCGCGCGGATATCAAGGTTGAATGTGCGGTCCGTGAACTTGAATCTAAGCGCGCCGCGGTCCATCAGAATGCGCCACGCGGCAAACAACCGCTCCAGAGGGAAAGCGCGCACTGCCGCGCTAAGGGACGACAGGCAAAAATCACAGGCGAACGGACAGCCCCTGGAAGCCTCCGCGTAAATTACGCGATTAGAGATATCTTCATCCGTGTACAATTCATAAGGCAGCGCAAGCCTCTCCGGATCTGGCGGCGGGGCCGCTATGATTTTTTCGGCAGGCGGGCGCCCCGCAAGGATCTGTTCGCAAAGCCGGGCGAAGGCCAGATCCCCCTCGCCGGTTATCACAAAATCGGCGCAGTTGCATATCTCCTGTCCTTCGGTTTCATGACTAATTTCAGGACCCCCGAGGACGATAACCAATTCCGGGCGCAGCCGCTTAAGCTCCGCCGCCAGCATGGCGCATTCCCGCGCGCTCCACACATATACCCCTATGCCGACGATCTTAGGATTCTGCAATAAGACAGCCTCTACCATCTCAGGCACCCGCAGGTCGGGCGTAAACTCCAATATTCTGGTCCTGGACTTGAGCTCTCCCAAGTTCGCCATCAAATACCGCAGCCCGAACGAGCAATGCCCGTAGCCCGCGTTTAAAGTTGTAAGGATAATCTCGGCCATTTTTACCTGTAAGACCCGGCAAGCGACCGATAAAATAACACCTGACCGCGACTACGGGCTGGGAACCAAAACACTTATCCGTAGTTCCCTATATAATATTCGTTCGCTGGAACTTGCGGGCTATTTCGGAGGGGGAGATGTAAAAAAGCGTCGGGCGGCCGTGTGGGCAGTGAAAACTGTCCCTGGCGCTCTTAAGGTCTTCTATCAGTCGCATAGCTTCCGGCGGTTTAATAACATCGTGCGCCTTCACCGACTTTTTGCACGCCATCGTCGCAACCGTATTGCGCTTCAGATCTTCCGAAGCCTTCTCCGGCTCTCCGAGCACTTCCGCCATATAGCCCAAAAATTCACCGAGAGCTTCGGGCGTAAAATAGAACAAAGCCGGCGTGGAATGCAGGCGCAAAGTCGCTGCGCCGAACCGCTCTATCTCAAAGCCCGCCTTATCCAGCCATTCTTTCCACTTTAAAACAGCTTCTATCTGTGATCGGGACAGTTCCACCGACACCGGCAGCATCAGCGGTTGCACTTTTATGGCTCCCTTTGAAAATTCTTCAAGGTACTTCTCAAATAGTATCCGCTCCTGCGCCGCGTGCTGGTCCATCACCAGCAGCCCTCCGCCCGACTCAAATAAAAGATAGCTCTTGGCTATCTGCCCAAGATAAGAGATCGGCGGCAGGTACCAGTTCGGCGCCTCACCGTTATCCTGCGAGGCCGGCTCAAGCTGGAGGGTTTCCTGGCTAAACAGGTCAGCGCCCCCGCTTTTAATTTCGCCGCTCTGCCCGGTCCCCGTCTCGCAAGCCCCTGACGCTCCGCCTAAAGCGGGTTCGGTAAGGACAACAGAAGCCGTCTGCCTTTTAAGAATCTCATTATAAACGGTGCTGGAAACCTTGCGGAACACTTCGCCCTCGGAGGCGAACCTGACGTCTTTCTTCTGAGGATGGATGTTAACGTCGAAATCAGCCGGATTCAGGTCCAGAAAAATGACGCAAGCCGGGTGCTTATCACCGCGCATGGCGTCGTAGCCGCGGTAAAGCGCCTGTTGGATGACGCGCGAGGTCACTGGGCGCTTATTAACAAAAAAATGCTGGTTGATGCGCGTGGCCGAAAGGGAATCGGGCTTTGAAACCAGGCCGTATATTGAGACGCCAGGATTCCTGCCCTCTATTTTTATAAGCCCCTGGTTAATATTTTTGCCGAAGATGATGCCCGCGCGCTCTTTAAGGACGGCCCAGAAATCCTCTCCGCCGGGAGGCATGGAAAATATCTCGGCCTCGTCTATGCTCAGCGTGAAACCGATGTTCAGGTTGGCCAGGGCCGCCTCCTCAACGGTGCGTATAAGATGGGCGCGCTCGGAGGACTCGCTCTTCATGAACTTGGCTCGGGCCGGTGTATTAAAAAAGAGATCGCTTATCTCCACCGTAGTGCCTTTCACCGGAGGGGTTTTGGTTTCGGAAAGTATACGCCCGCCTTCACCGGCGACGGCGTGCCCCGTTTCTGCCCCGGATCTAAAGCTGGTGATGACCAGTTTTGAAACCGCGAAAATGGAATATAGCGCCTCGCCGCGAAACCCGAAGGTGGCGATAGCGTCAAGATCTTCAAAAGTCCTGAGCTTACTGGTGGCGTGTCGACCGACCGAGAGCCTGAGGTCTTCCAGGTCCATGCCTTTGCCGTCGTCGTGCACGCGTATAAGCCGCTTGCCGGCTTTTTTTATATCCACGGCGATACGCGCAGCCCCGGCGTCCACGGCGTTCTCAAGGAGCTCCTTTAAAACGGAGGCGGGGCGCTCGATAACCTCGCCGGCGGCGATTTTAGCTATTACTTCTTCCGGCAGCAATTGTATTTCGGACATAACAAGGAAAAGGGGAACGGGGCCGTTCTACACGCCTTTTGCGACTCCGCGGCGTGCTTTATATCTATCCCGCAATACGCTCACTGTGTCGCCATAGAGTTAAGCCGCTTTTGAGCTTTTTGCGCCAGCGGGTTTTCGGCGTATTTCACTATAACTTGCGAAAAATACTCGCGCGCTTTCTCCAGATTCTTTCCCTTCTCGTAAGCTTCAGCAGCCGCAAACATTGCCTTAGGCGCCTGCGGGGCAGAGGGATACTCGGAAACTATCCTGTCGTAATTCTTGATCTCAAGATCGGAATCCTTCATATCTTTGCGCGCTATTTCCGCGGCCAGAAAGACAGCATCTATCGCTTTTTCATCTTTATATTTATCGGCAAGCCTGTTCAGGACAACCACTGCTTCGGCGGGTTTAGACAACTCCTCACGGAGCAATCTGGCTTCGGACTGAAACGCGGCGTAAGACTCCGGTTTATCAGGATAAAGCGCGATGATCGTCTCATATATCTCAACGGCCAGGGAATATTGTTCCCGCTTCTCGGCCAGCTTCGGCAGCCTGCCATAGGCGGTCCAGGCTTCTTCCGTGCCGGGGCAGGACGCGGCGATATCGCGATAAACGGCAATGGCCGCGTCATATTCCTTAAGATGGTCCGCCAACACCCCTCCCAGAGAATTCTTGGCCCTGGGCAGCAGCCGGCTGCCGGCGCTCATCTGTATCATTTTCTCGTATGCAAGTCTGGAAGGGAGATATTCTTCATTTTTAAAATGAAGGTCAGCCAGGGCCAGAAGCATTTCGTCTTTTTTCCCGTACGAAGGGAACCTGTTAAAAAAGTCCCTGAATTCCGCGGTCAGAGATTCATAGAAAATATCCCCTGCCTGTTCCGCGGTCTTTGCCAGCAGTTCGGCTATCCCGTCGGTTTTTTCATCCGCCGGGCCTTTTGAAATTTCAACCAGCAATGGCTTTATCTTTTTGTCTATTTTTTTATCAAGCGTCTCGGCAAAAAGTTTGCCGGCCGCCGCGGCGGTGGACGCCTGCGGATATTCGCGCATGTGCCGCATCAGGTCTATTACCGCGGATTTATAATCACCCAGTTTCAGATGAAGATTCGCCTTCAGCAGCAGCGCCTCGCCGGCGTATTCACTTTCAGGGTTGCGGAACAGCCAGTCGGAAAGCTGCGGCAATATCAGCGTCAGGACATCCTCGTCCTTATCCGCGCCTTTAATTTTAAGGAACTCCCATTCGGTCCGCGCCAGATCTGCCGTAATGGCGGTTTTAGACGGCGCCGCCGGGATCGTCCCGGCTTTTGCCTTGGGCTCCGCCGCGGGAAGCAAAGAAACGTCCGGCTTTTTCGCGGGGGCTGAAATTTCGTCGGCGGCAGTATCCTGCTGCGCCATTTTCCCCGCCTCCCCGGCTGCCGTGTTTTTGTCCTGGGCAAACGCGGCCATAACCGAGACCGCGAATATTCCTGATAAAACGACCAAAGATCCGCGCTTAATCATATTTTCATTCTCCTGTTAAAATACGCGCGGAATACGCGCGTCAACGGCCTATTTAAGCCGTTTTTTCCATCCTATTATAGTGTTCAGCGCCTGGAGGGGGCTCAGATTGTCCGGCTCACACAACTTTATCTCGTCAAGGACGGGATGTTCCGAGAAAATGGGCAGCATGGGCGCCATATTCTCCTCACCGCCTTCAACTTCAATATTACCCTTGGTCTCAAGTATGCGAAGTATCTCCTTGGCGCGTTTTATGGACGCGTCAGGCAGACCGGCCAGCTGGGCCACATGAATGCCGTAAGACTTGTCAGCAGGCCCGGGGAAAATCTTATGCAGGAATACAACTTCGGTCTTGCCTACGGAGTTGGTCCATTCTTTAACCGAAACGTTATAGTTTTTTATACCGGAGAATTTCTCGGCAAGCTCTGTCAATTCGAAATAATGCGTGGCGAACAGGACTTTGGGACCGCCTGAAACTTTATACAGATATTCCACCACCGCCCAGGCAATGGAAATACCGTCGAACGTTGAGGTGCCCCGGCCCACCTCATCCAGCAGTATAAGGCTCTTGGGCGTGGCCAGACTCAGGATAGAGGCTGTTTCGCGCATCTCTACCATAAAAGTAGATTCGCCGCGTGACAGCCTGTCCTGAGCTCCTATGCGGGTCATGATGCGGTCTGTCACTCCTATGGCGGCCGACCGGGCCGGCACAAAGCCGCCCATCTGCGCCATGATGACGATGAGCGCGCTCTGGCGCAGATAAACGCTCTTGCCGCTCATGTTGGGCCCTGTCAGAATTATTATCTGCGGATCCTTGTCTCCGATATTCAGGTCGTTCGGCACGAAAGAGCCCGCCTGCAGGTAACGCTCGGCCACAGGATGCCGCCCCTCCTCTATGACAAGCTCGGACCCGGCTGACATTACTGGTCGCGTAAAATCATATTTAAGGGCGCTCTCGGCGAGGGCGTAAAAGACGTCCAGTTCCGCCGCGGCCAGAGCAAAAACGCGCAGCTCTTTCAAATTTCTGAGAAGGAGGTCACGGATCTCGCCGAAGAGGTGAGTCTCCAGTTTAAGCATCCGCTCTTCCGCGCCCAGTATCCGGGATTCCATGACTTTCAGCTCTTCGGTGATGAAGCGCTCGGCGTTGACGAGGGTCTGCTTGCGCGTGTAATAGTGGGGGACTTTCGGCAGATGAGTCCTGGTAACTTCCAGATAATAGCCGAAAACTGAATTATAGCCGACCTTAAGCGAGGGGATTTGCGTTTTCTCCCTTTCCGCGGCCTCTATGTCAGTCAGCACCTTCTGACTGTTCTTGCGCAGGCCGCGAAGCTCATCCAGCTCGGGACTGTAGTCCTCCTTGATAACCCCGCCGTCGGAAAGCCTGGCCGGCGGAGCCTCCGTAAGGGCGCGGTCCATAATTTCACGCAGGCTGCCGAGCGCGGGGGAAACTGTCTCCACCCTGCCGGCCAGCTCAGGCACGCATTCAAAAAATCGGGCGGAACTTAAGAGCAGCTTCAGGCGCGCCATCTGCCCCAGGGCCTTGCGGACAGCCGCGGCGTCCCGCGGAGTGACGCTCGCGTTTATAACGCGGCCCAGAACGCGCTCTATGTCCGGTATCTGGGAAAGGATATCGGACAGGCTCTCGCGGGCCTCACGATTCTGCGTAAGAAAAGCGGTGAACTGAGCGCGGATGTTTATATCGTGAAGTTCGGTCAGCGGTTCAAGGATCCATTTCTTCAGCATCCTGGAACCCATGGAGGTTTTGGTGGCGTCCAGCACGCCCCAGAGGGTTTTGGCTTCCTCGCCGTATTCCGAATTGACCAACTCCAGTGTCTTAATGGCCGACTCGTCCAATTGCATCCTGTTTGACGGCTCAAAAAAAACGGGGCTAAATGACTCTTTTAAGCCCGGCTGGTTTTCCCTGACATATGAAGAGATATTGAGCGCAGTTTTGAGCGCCAGCTTGTTATTCTGCCAGACGGCCCCCTTCTGCCAGGACGCGTCCAGCTCCCCGTCTTTTGCCGTGGAGTCGCGCCCACAAGAGCCGGGAGACGCCGGTACAGGCCATTCGCTCATCACTGCGCCGTCGGAGCCGAGCGCACGCTTGCGTATCTCTGCGAGAGTCTTGGCGTCGGCTATTATCTCTGACGGCGAGACCCTGGAAAGCAGGGCTGCAAGCTGATAAAAATCCGGATCGTTCAGGTTTTGTGTGGAAAAAAACTCGCCGGTAGAGGCCTCAAGATACGACATCCCCCAGCCCACTATGTCTATTCCAACTGCCGCCAGATAATTTGCCGTCTTGGTCTGAAGAAGTTCGTCTTCCACAATGGTGCCGGGGGTGATCAGCCGGACCACCGAGCGTTTAAAAAGTTTGCTTTTTTTTGCCTCTTCCGCCGTAGGAGCTGTCTGCTCGCAAATGGCCACCTTGCGTCCGGCGGCCAGCAGTTTGGCGATATAATTGGATGAGGAATGGTATGGGATGCCGCACATGGGCACGCCGCCGCGGGAAGTAAGAACCACCCCCAGTATGGCGCTGGCGATCCTGGCGTCTTCGGCGAACATTTCATAAAAGTCGCCCAGCCGGAAAAACAGAATCGCGTGCGGATAGGAACTCTTCAGCGCGGCATACTGCTGCATCAAAGGAGTTTCAGGGATAGATAAAGTCGGTTCCATATAGAATCAAAAATAAAAATTATTCTTTTGCCATAAGCCGTGGGCTATAGGCCATAGGCAGAAACACTAAGTAACGCCTAAAAGCATATGGCGGGCGCAGCGCCCTTATGGCGTATGGCGGTCATAGCGTTGTACGCTATGGCCTATATATTGTAGCAAAAGAGCCTTAGCCTCATTAAGCCCGGACGCCTTCATAAAGTTCCCGCGCAGAGCGGAGGAGTCAGGGAAGCCTTTAAGCCAGTAGCCGACAAGTTTACGGGCACGCACGACGCCTTCATCACCCCCATAAAGGGCGGTATTGAGCTCCAGAAATCGGATAAATAATTTTATACGCCCCGCGGGGTCTGATTTCACGTCACGGACGGAACTCTTCAGCCCCTCCGCTATCTCAATAAAAACAGCGGGGTTCTCCACAGCGGCGCGGCCAATGGCTACTCCGGCGCAGCCCGTCTCAAGTATCTTGGCGGCGTCCGAAGCGGTACGCGCGCCGCCGTTGCCGAAGACCGGAATTTTCACGGCAGCGGCGGTGGCCGCCATGGCCTCATAATCCACCGGACCGGTATGAAAACTGGAGGCGGCGCGGCCATGCAGCGTGATGGCGGAAGCGCCGGCACCCTCGATAACGCGGGCCAGACGCGGACTTATCACGTCGCCAGGTGTCAGCCCGCAGCGGATTTTAACTGTAACAGGAATCTTAACAGCTTTTACGGCTTTTTTTACTATGGCTTCCAATACCAAAGGCTCTTTCATAAGAGCCGCTCCGGAGCCGGAGCGCAGCACTTTTTTCACGGGGCAGCCGGCGTTTATATCTATGATGTCCGCTCCCAGTTCCCCGGCAAGTCTGGCGGCGTCCCCCATGCTTTCCGGGTCGGCGCCGAAGATCTGCATGGCTATAGGATGCTCGGAAGGGCAGATCTCAAGCAGTTTGAGAGATTTTTTATTTCCATACCGGATGCTCTCGGCCGAGACCATCTCGCTGACCACCAGCCCCGCGCCGCCCTCTATACAGAGCGAACGAAAGGCGGCGTTGGTAATGCCGGCCATAGGCGCGAGAGCCAGATTATTTTTCAGCTCCACAGAACCTATTTTCAGCGCTTTAATCAGATGTTTCACGGGTTATTGGAGTAGTAGCCGTCGTGCCCCGTTGTAAAATCGCGCGGGGCCCGCTTTGCCACTCTCTTTACCTCGGCGCGGGAAGCGCCGGTAGCCCTCATAACTTTAACCTGGAATTCGGAAGCCTGTCTCTCCCCGTCAAGCATCGCGTCCAGGCTCGTATACTTTATGGACATCGGGTTGGCCTCCACCTTTAAAACCTTCTCGGCGCCGGGCGGAGGCGGGGTGAAAATATTTTTTTTCACACCGCGAAACCTGGCGTAGGAATGAAAAGCCTGGTGCGCGATGATGCCGGCGCACCAGGGCATAGATCGAAAAGCATGCGCATTGGAGATCGCGGCCACAGGCTGGCCAGCTTCCAGATAGAAATCCGTTTTATCATCGTTGCGGATTATATACAGCTGATTACGGATGAAGAGGAAAATATCACGGTCAGCCATCCAGATAAGTTTCAAAGCCCCGGTAACCTGGCTTTTGAACTCCGGAGGCCCCTGAATATCCAGCGTGGAAAAAGCCCTGGTTTCCTCCTGCTCCGCAATGACCGCGGACTGCGCGGCGGGCGCGGGCTTGCCGAAGGTCAGTTCAACAGGCTCCTGTGCCGCGTACTCCTCGGTCTTATACCTGGATATATACCAGAACACAGCCGCCCCCAGAGCGAGCAGGGGCAAAAGGGACAGAACCTTATGAGTTCTGAAAAAACTTTTGTGCTCAATTTCATCCATAGGGCGCGGAGCCCGCCGCAAGCCATAGGCCGGCGCACGGCTTATGGCTTGTGCATAAAATTTTACTGGCAAAACTTTATTTAATCTATTTCACGCAAGACTTATAGAAGGCCTGCAATTCGCTGTCCGGGTTCTGAAATTCAAGGAGATGTTTCTTGCAACCGCGCCGCGCGCAAATCTGAACCTGGCCTCCTTCTTTAAGGTCAAAAGCTACCATCTGCGCAGCGCAGATATCGCATTTTCTGGTGCTCTTGAGATCGGCTTTGCAATGGGGGCAGCGGAAACCGGCGATCTTACCGAGCGGGATCTTGAGGCCGGTCTCTACGGAGTAACTGCCGTAAGCCGCGCTCATGTGAAGCGGCGCGTTCTTGCCGGCGTAAGTCAAATGGACGAGAATAGAGGCCTTATTGTCCAACTTTTTTTTGGAATCCATCAGAGATTTGCCGCACTGGGGACACTTCACAGAAACACTTATCATTATTTCCTCCGAAAACCATTATGCAAGGATTAAGAAATAAGGATCAAGTATTAAGAATTGCAGACGCCGGATTAAAATCTTGCTGCTTCCGCGATTAATCCTTATCGCCCGCTCCTTACGACTTACCACTTACTCCTGACGTACATAATATCAAATTATTCGTAGCGGAGCGCGTCTATGGGCGACAATAGCGAGGCCTTTTTAGCGGGCCAGAAACCGAACACCACTCCGACCGTGGCGGAAAAACCGAAAGCCAGAGCAACCGAGAAAGGAGAAATGTAGATTGCCCAACCGGAAAACTTGGATAAAAGCATGGAAGCGCCGGCGCCTGTCATTATCCCCAAGAGACCGCCGATAACCGAAATGATGATCGCCTCTATCAGGAACTGCAGCAGCACCGCACGCCTGGTGGCGCCGATAGCCTTCCTGAGGCCTATCTCCTTGGTGCGCTCGCTGACGCTCACCAGCATGATGTTCATTATGCCGATCCCGCCGACTATCAGCGAGATGCCGGCAATGATGCCCAAAAGCGTACTGAACGTCTTGATGGTGCCGGTCAGCATGGTTTGAAGCTCCGCCATATTCATAAGAGACACATCGTCTTCTTTATACGCGGGCACGCCGTGCCGCTTGCGCATCAGGACTTTAATATTTTCCTGCACGGCATTCATTAATTTGAAATCCGAAACTTCCACCCAAATGGAATCCACATACTTCTTGCCGAGGAGAACCTTCATGGCGGTGTTAAGCGGCACAATAACCGTATCATCCTGGTCCTGAAAACCGGAGGCCCCCTTCATGGGCAGCACGCCGATGACAATAAAATTTTTCCTGTTTATCTTAATGCTCTTACCCACGGGATTCTCGCTGCCAAAAAGCTGCGTGACCACGGTCTGACCGAGCAGCGCCACCTTTTTAAGCTGAGTGTTTTCATCTTCCGAGAAAAACCGGCCGTAATAAGGCTCGGCTGCGCGCATCGAAGCATAAATCGCGGTCACGCCTGTAACGCGGCTGCGGTAGTTCTTGGAACCGTAGACCAGCTGAGCAGACCCCTGAACATTGGAATCCGTCTTTGTCACGTTCGGAACCGATTTGGCCAGAGCTTTAGCATCATCCAGAGTCAACCGGCTTACCGCGCCCCGACCCAGTGACATTCCGCCCTGGCTGCGGCTGCCTGGCATCACCGCCAGTAGATTTGTGCCGAGCGATGACATTTGCTTCTCTATGGACCGCTGCGCACCGGTGCCCACCGCGAGCATCGCGATGAGGGCGCCCACACCGATAATAATTCCCAACATAGTCAGGAGGGAGCGGGTCTTATTACTTATTATGGAGTTTATCGAGGAACCCAGGTTCTCCGACACTTCGCGCCAGCTCAGGAAAAAAGACTTCGGAATACGCAACCGCGCCTCCGATTCTTTTTTGACCGTCACTTTTTTAACAACATCTTCCACCACCAGGCCGTCCTTAACTTTTATGATCCTGTCGGCCCAGGCGGCTATATCCGGCTCATGAGTGACGATGATAACCGTAATACCACGATCGTTAAGCTTGCGGAAGATCGCCATTATCTCATTGGACTGGTCGGAGGCGAGGTTCCCGGTTGGTTCATCGGCAAAAATTATCTTGGGGTCATTAACCAGCGAACGAGCTATTGCCACGCGCTGCTGCTGGCCGCCGGAAAGTTGGTTGGGCTTATGACCCACGCGATCGCCAAGGCCGACTTGCTCCAGATATTTACCAGCTTCGTGCGGGCGGGCCTTCTCGCCCAGATAAATTTGCGGCAGCGCCACATTGTCGGCGGCTGTTATCCTCGGCAGGAGGTTGAACTGCTGGAAAACGAACCCGATTATGCGGGCTCTGAGGTAGGAGAGCTCGACGTCGTCCAGTTCCGAGATTTCGCGGCCAAAAAGCTTGTAAGAGCCGGCGCTGGGCTTATCCAGAAGACCCAGGATGTGCATCAGTGTGGATTTGCCCGAACCGGACGGCCCCATTATAGCCACAAACTCTCCCTCTTTCACGGAAAGGTCCACGCCTTTTAAAACCGCGAGGGGTTCGTCGCC
>CAIPTO010000144.1 GCA_903867985.1 uncultured Elusimicrobia bacterium
AAAAACTTAAACCATGACATTTTAACTTGCTTGCAACACCTATACTGTCCTGTGCTTCCCGTTCAGCCCGGCGCGATGCCCGTCCGCGGCCGGACAAAGAGCGTCCTCCGTGAATTTTTTGACCGTCGGATCGGAAGATTTGCGCAGCTCCTCCGGGGTGCCGGAAACCGAGAAATTGCCTTTATCCAGCATGGCTATCCGGGTGGAAATAGCGAAGGCCAGCCTTATATCATGCGTAACTATGATAGAAGTGATCTTAAGTTTGGCGGCCATATCGCTTATAAGCTCCAGGATCATGTCTGAAGTTATGGGGTCCAGCCCCGTAGTAGGCTCGTCATAGAAAATGTATTTGGGCTCGGCCGCTATGGCGCGCGCCAGCGCCGCCCTTTTTTTCATGCCGCCGGAAAGCTCGGCTGGCTTCAGATTCTCCGCTTTTTCGAGCCCCACCAGAGCGAGTTTTTCCCGGGCGATGCGCGGATATTCGCTTTTGGGAATATCAGTCAGGTACTTCAGCCCGAAGGTGACGTTTTCCATGACGGTAAGGGAATCAAAAAGCGCCCCGCCCTGGAACAGATAGCCGAAATCTTTGCGTACTTTCGCCAGCTCAAATTCATCCTCTATATGCACGACATTCTTGCCGTCCACCAGGATATCTCCGGAGTCGGGCTTTATAAGCCGCACGATGCATTTTAAAAGCGTACTCTTGCCGCAGCCGGAAGGGCCGATGACGCTGAAAGTATCTCCGTCATTGATGACCATGCTGGCGTTATCCAGCACTATTTTTCCGGAAAAGCTTTTGCAGATCTTTTTAATTTCGATCATAATTCAGCCAGACAGCTCGGCAGCAGGATAGTACGACAGCAAGACAGTGGGATCATTAAAACCATTTATCGCAGACTGCCGCGCTTTCTTGCTGCCGCTCTGCAACGCTAAATGATTCCCACCGCCACCAGCATAGCGCTTATAAAATAATCCAGCACCATCACCAGCACCATGCTGAGCACCACGGCTTCCGTCGTCGCTTTCCCCACGCCCTCGGCCCCCTCTTCGCAAGTCAGGCCTTTATAGCAGGAAACCGTGGCGATCATAAAAGCGAAAGCGAAGGTCTTCAGGAACCCGTGCATAAAATTCTTGATCTCCATGAAGGTGAAGATATCGTTCCAATAGACAGAATTGGGGACATTGAATTTTATGGTGCTGACCAGGAACCCGCCGAAAATACCCGTAAAATCGGCGAAGACCGTCAGCAGCGGTATGGTGATCATGAAGGCGACATACCTGGGGATCAGGAGATATCGGGCGGGGTTCGTGCCCAGCGTGTAAAGCGCATCTATCTGTTCGGTGACTTTCATTGTGCCTATCTCGGCCGTAACGGCGGCGCCCACGCGGCCGGCTATGACTATGGAGGTTAAGACCGGCGCCAGTTCCTTGACCAGCGAGAAAGCGACCATAGTACCGATGTAGAGCGGCTCGTTGAATAAATTTTTTGAGGTATACCCCATCTGGAGCGCCAGAACCATGCCGGTGAAAAAACTGGTAAGAAGCGTAACCGCCAGCGAGTCCACGCCGATGCGAACGGACTGCTTCACGATCTCACGAACCTCCGGTTTGGCCTTGAACAGCCAGATCGTCATGGACTTTATCATCAGCGAAACCGTGCCCATTTTACGGGCAAGGGTAAGCGCGCGGCCGCCTAAACCTTCTAAAATATAGTGCTTCATACGCAGATCCTGGGTACGCGTGAAGTTATAAGCGTCACTACCTCGTAGGGGATGGTGTCGGACAGCACGGCCAGATCCCGCGCGCTAACTTCGGCGTCGCCCTGACGCCCTATCAGCGCCACCTCGGAGCCCACCGCGGCGTCCCCGACATCGGTCACATCCACCATGGTCATATCCATGGTCACATTGCCTATCACGGGGCATTTTCGCCCGGAAACCACCACGGACGCGCTATTTGAGAATCTGCGCGCGTAGCCGTCGCCGTAACCGACAGGGATAGTAGCCACCGTCATGGGCCGCGACGCCCTGAAAGACTTGCCGTAGCTGATATACGCGCCTTCCCTTACGGTCTTTATAAAAACCACTCTGGTCTTCCATGCGAGCACGGGGTCGAAGCCTTCCATCATCCCGTAAGCCGCCAGCCCCGCGCGCACCATGTCCCAGCGGCTGCCGGGATAATTCGCCAGCCCGGCGGAATTGGCGGCATGTTTTATCATATCATCCGCGCCGCACTTCGCGAGTTCGGCCGCGGTCTCGGTGAAATATCCCAGCTGCCTGACGGTAAATTCCGGGTCGGAGTCGGCGCATGCCAGATGAGTATAAAGGCCGCCGATCATCGCGCTTCCGGAACCGCGCAGCGCTTCAAAGATCTTTATGACGGAGGGCCTGCGGGCGCCGATGCGCCCCATTCCGGTTTCAAGTTTGATATGACAGACGGCTTTTTTGTCCAGCTTGCGCGAGGCCTCAACCACCTGGCCGGCGGCATCGAGGCTGGAGATGGTCACCATCAGGTCCCGGTTTATGGCCTCCACAAAACTCTCAAAGGGATAAAGGCTTCCCAGCACCAATATGGGCGAAGTTATACCGGCGTCGCGCAGAACTACGCCTTCCTCCACGGAGGAAACGCCGAAGCCCCATACCAGATTCTCGCGTTCGGCGAAAGACGCGACACCGGCCGCCCCGTGTCCGTAGGCGTTAGCCTTGACCACGAACATCACTTTCGTACGGGGACCGGCGGTATTACGTATCTTAAGGAGGTTTTTTTTAAGCGCGGAGAGTTTTATTTCAGCCCAGGTGGGGCGCAGGAAATTCTGATTAGGCATAAGGTCAGGGTTCAGGGTTTAGGGGTCAGGGTAAGGAGTTCATTATTTCTGCACCCTGTACTAGCCCCCGCACCCTTACAATATCGCCTCTTCCGCAAAGGTCTCGACTCCCGGCATCTGCGGATTTTCAAATCTGGTCAGCTCCGGCCTGAAATAAAGCGGTACATCGCCCACGGGGCCGTTGCGCTGCTTGGCGATGATCAGCGTCGCCTGGTTCTTTAACGTCGGGTCGTCCTGCTTGTAAGTTTCCTCGCGGTGTATAAGACCCACAACGTCGGCGTCCTGTTCAAGGGAACCCGACTCGCGCAGGTCTGAAAGCTGAGGGCGGTTCCCGGCTCTGGCCTGATCCATGCTTTTGCGGTTAAGCTGCGAAAGCGCGAGTACGGGAACTTTCATTGACCGCGCCAGATCCTTTAAAAGCCGGGAAATTTCTGAAACTTCCTGCTGGCGGCTTTCAAGCCGTCCGGTCCCGCGAATGAGCTGCAAATAGTCGATGATTATCAGGCCCAGGGTTTTGTTCTGGGCTTTGAGCTGGCTCTGCAGCTTGCGGACACGGGCGCGGATATCCAGGATATTAAGGCCGGGGGAATCGTCTATCCAGAGCGGCGCGCCGGCTATTTTGGCGGAAAACCTGGTCAGATCGCTCCACACTTCCCTGGGGAAAAAGCCTTTGCGCACTTTGGCCAGATCGGCCCCGGCCGCGGCGCAAAGCATGCGCTGGAAGATAGCGTGCTTATCCATCTCCAGCGAGAATATCGCCACCGGGATCTGCGGCTTGCTGGTGTCGTCCACGGCGGCGTGATAAGCCATGTTCAAAGCCATCGCGGTTTTGCCCTGGCTGGGGCGGGCCGCCAGGATTATCAGGTCGGATTTCTGGAGACCGGCGGTCATATCGTCCAGACGGTGGAAGCCGGTCGGCACGCCGGTAATATTGCTTTTTTCGCCGTGCGCTTTTTCAAGCCGCTCCAGCACCTCGTGCGCCAGGTCCTGCGCGGAGGAAAAACCGTGGTCGGTGCTGGTCTCCGCAACCGATATTATCTGCTCCTGGGCGTAGTCCAGGATATCTTCCACTTCTTCGGAATTTCCAAAGGATTTCTCTATAACGGAAGTGGAAACGCGGATAAGATCGCGCAGCAGCGATTTTTCCTTGACCAGCTGGGCGTACGCCTGGGTGTGCGCCGCGGTGGAAACCTTCTCCATCAGGTCGGAAAGATATTTTTGACCGCCCAGTTCCTCCAACTTGTTGTTTTTTTTGAGCACTTCGGAAAGCGTGACGATGTCCACCGGCTGGTTGCGGTTATAGAGATCAGTTATGGCCTCGTATATCCTGCGGTGAATATCGCTGTAGAAATGTTTGGGCTGGAGGATCTCGGTGACGGTGCCTATGACTTCCTTCTCAATAAGCATGGCCCCCAAAACAGCCATTTCTGCCTCAATGGAATGCGGCGAAACCTTTGCGTAAGTCATAAGTGTAAATAGAGGATTAGAAGATCAGAGGACTAGAGGACTGAGGGACCAGAGTGGCAGCGGCAAATCTATATTCCCAAAAAGCCATTCCTCTAATCTTCCAATCCTCCAATCTTCCTGCTTACTTCGTTTGAGCGGTGACGGTGATCTTGACTTTAGCCACGATCTCCGGCTTGAGCGCGATGTCGACTTCGAAAACGCCCACGGCCTTTATGGAAGCCGGCAGTTTGATCATATCCTTATGGATCTCGATGTCGGCGGCGGCCAGGTTCTTCATGATGTCGCTCTTGGCGACAGAGCCGAACATGGCTCCGTCTTCTGCGACGGGCCTGGAGAAGGAAAGCGTGATACCGGAAATTTTCTTGACCAGTTCCTGAAGGCCGGCGTTCTCGGCCGTAACCCTGCGGCCTCTCTTATCCTCGCTGTTCTTCCAGGCTTTCATGGCCCCGGGAGTGGCGGCTTCCACCAGGCCGCGCGGCATAAGGAAATTACGGCCGTAGCCGTCGCGCACAGTTTTGATCTCGCCTGTTTTACCGAGATTCGCTATATCTTTTTTAAGTATCACTTTCATTGTGGGGCTCCATTAATTAAACTGGTCGTTGTTGTAGATCAGGATCAAGCGCTGAACTCCGTGTTTTTCGGACCGCAAACTTACCGCCTGCGCCTTGATCGTTAATTGCTCCGCTTATACGTCAGCCTGAATACGGCATGATGGCGAGGTTTCTGTTAACCTTCACAGCCTTGGCTATCTGGCGCTGGTGCTTGGCGCAGGCACCGGTTATCCTTCTGGAAAGGATCTTGCCGCCGTCGCTGCAAAAGCTTTTAACGATCTGGACCTGCTTATAGTCCATGTGCGCGACTTTTTCGGCGCAGAGCCGGCAAACCTTCCTTCTGGGCGCGAAGTGCTTGCGGGGGCCGAAGGGGCGCCGGGCGCCGTCTTCTCTGGCGGGCCTGGGAGCCGCCGACGGAGAATCGGAGCTGTTAAATTCTTTTCTGGGTTCGTTTGTCATAGTTTATTCCTCTTTTATAGTTAAAACGGAACTTCGTCTATCCCTGACGCGTCAGCAGCCTTATCGGAGACGGCTTCGGCGGTTTCCGGAGCTTCCTGCCCTTCTCCGGGAGCAGCCGCGGCCAAAAACTGCACTCTCTTGGCCACAACTCTCATCACTTTGCGTTTCTGCCCGGTCTTATCCGTGTACTCGGCGTTGGATAAGCGCCCTTCCACGTATACCGGGCTGCCTTTTTTTGCGCGCTCTTTGCACTTCTCGCCCATCGGGCCCCAGACGGTGACCGGCACATAGGTCGTATCGTCCTTCCATTCCCCGGTGGCCAGGTCTTTATAACGCCGGTTCACGGCGACATCAAAACTGCAGACACCCATGCCTTTCTGGGTGTAACGCATGTCCGGATCACGGGTCAGACGGCCGGAGATCAGAACATTATTCTGTTCGGGAATCCTGATGTTCATAAATTCCCCCTCGGCAATTCAGGCTGTCAGGCCTTCTTGACGGGCTCAAGCGCCGTCTTAAGCATCATGTTTCTCAGGATAGATTCCTGAAGCTTGAGATTATGATTGATGTTCTTCACGGCTTCGGGAGCGGCTTTAACTTTCATATAAACATAAAAGCCGTCTCTGTTCTTGCCCACAGGATGGGAGAACTTTTTCCTGCCGAGCCTGTCTTCATTGAGAACTTCGGCCTTTTCATCGGTTATGATCTTTTTGGCCTTTTCAACGATCTCGCCGGCTTCAGCATCGGAAACCTGAGGATTTATAATTAGCATTAACTCATATGTGGTCATAGTAGATTAAGGATACCAAATTCGACGTTATTTTTCAACAATTTTATGTTTTTCAGGCTTTCCGACAGATAATTACCTGTTTTGGACTTGCAGAGTCAAAAGGGGTACGCTCGAAATCCCCGTATTTCTTGAGAGCTTTAAAACCGTTGTAGTGGAGAAGGGCGTCCAGCTCTACCGGGAAAAAACAGCGCATATTGAGATGCCTGGAAGCGAACCGCGTCCTGCCGCGGGTGTAATGCCAGGTTATACGGGAGACCTGTGTGGCCCTGTCGTAGGAATATTGCTCTTCTACCAGGATCTGCTCTGTGCCGCGCGGGTCTTTATAGCAGGACACCGGCAGCAGCTCTTCCGTATCCCTCACAAAGTAACCCGGATGCGGGTTAAAAACATCCAGGATGAACCGCCCGCCCGGCGCGAGATGAGCGCGGACCGAAGTAAAAAAATTTTCCAAGTCCACCCTGTCCGCCAGATGCTGCATTGAATTGAACGGGATAAATATCAGTTTAAACTTCCTTTTAAGCCGGAATGACCTGACGTCCCCCCTCACAAAAGCCACCCGCGCCCCCCCTTTGCCGGCCTTCTTTTTGGCGAGCGCGAGCATTGGAGCGGAAATATCAAGACCGGTGATATCTATGCCTGCCCGGGCAAGCGCGAGAGTGAGCCTTCCCGTGCCGCAGGCCAGCTCCAGCACGGGGCCGCGCGCGCGCCTGGCGGCGGCAAGATAAAAAGGCAGATCGTCCTGTGACTGCTTGTCTTCGGCGTCGTAAAGGACGGCGTCGCCATAGACCTCGGAACCGTCTGGTATTTTATGTTCTGGCATAAACTGTTTTTTGGGAGTCGTTGCCGCTCTTGCCCGATCCGCTATCCTTAAAGTATACTTGATTATCGTCCCGCAGCTAAAGGGGCGGGCTCCTACCAAATCCTCCGCCGACATGCGGCTGCATAGCGGAGATGTTTCACCCGATTGGGTAAGGAGGCATAATCTTTGATCAGCATCTTATGGTTCGCAGGGCCTGCCGGGGGTCTGGAACGCAAAACCGTAGTCGTCCACACCGTGGCCGCTACTCCCGTCCTCGCCTTCGTCGCTGTGCAAGCCTCAGGCTCCGGAGGGTTTTGCTAACCCAGATCCCCCGTCACCCGCTCCAACATTGCACCTGTCTTAGTTTTATTCTTACCTTAGCGGAGGATTTGGGCTCCTTATGGAAACTCTTTTGAAGCACAAGAACAAAATTATCGCGGCCGCCCTGCTGCTCGCGGTCTTTACCGCTTTCGGGGCCACCCTCAGGCTCGGTTTCATCTGGGACGATCATCAGTTCATAGAGGCCAACCCCTACATAAAAAGCTGGACCATGGCCAACCTGCGGCACGCTTTCAGCTCGGACCCGTTCAACCAGGCCCTGAATTATTACCGCCCCTTCCAGACTTTAAGCAATATGCTGGATTTTTCTCTCTGGCGCCTTGACCCTTTCGGCTATCACCTTACAAACATATTGTTCCATGCCGCATCCTCCCTGCTTGTTTTCGCGTTAATGGGAGAGCTGGGGTTAGGCGGCTTGACGGCCTTTATGACAGCCCTGCTGTTCGCCGTAAATCCGACCGTTATTGAGCAACTTATCATAGTGGCAGGAAGGGCGGAGCCGGCCTCTTCCGCCTTCACCTTGGCCTCGGTCCTGCTTTTCCTGCGGCGAAAGTATGTTTTTTCTTTCCTCACTTTTCTTGCGGCACTAGGCTTCAAGGAAAACGGCGTCATCACACCTGCTCTCACGGCGCTTTCGATCTGGTATCTGCGGAAAGACAAAAAGGAATATCTGAAACTATTGTTTTTCCTTTTACCCATTCCCTTATACCTTTGGTTAAGGAGCGCCGCTACCGGAGCCGGGACTTTGGAAACCGGGGTGACGGCCTTTTTATTTCAGACCGCCCTGAAACTGCCGGCGACGGCCCTTGTCTATATAAAGAACGTTTTTTTACCTCTTAACATGCATTCTCACAGGCTGCAGCCCGATTTCGCGCCGTGGTTCTACGCGGCTTACGCCTTCTGGGGCCTGTTACTTGCGGCCCTGCTTAAATACAGGCCGCGCGCCGCGGCGTTTATTTTCGGCTGGTACATGATCAACCTCGCGCCGAAGCTCCCGCTGCTGGCCGGTGGAGACCTGATGCTGGAACACTGGACTTATCTCGCCAACCTGGGACTTTACGCCGGCGCGGCCGCGCTATTCGCGCGCGGGCTTAAAAGCGGCGGCCTGAAAAGGGTGGCAGCGGCACTTAGCGCGGGGGCGCTTGTTTTTTTCTGGATCGCCGCGGCCGACGCCAACATACGCCTGCGCTCCACCGACCTGAAGATATACGAGCACGCAGCCAGATATTCAACCTCAAAGCCCATGCTCTACAATCTGGCGCGGGAATATTACCGTGAAGGACAATTTGGGAGAAGCAGGATCATCCTGGAACATATTTCACGCCTGGATCCTGACAATGCCATGTATCAGAACGGCCTGGCGCTGAGCCTGTGGAACACCGGCTCCAGGAAGGAAGCCTCGGCCCTGATGGACCGGATCCTGGCCCGGCGCCCCGACAATACGGAAGCTCTTTTCAATAAGGCCTGCGTGCTGATGGAAGAAAAAAAATTCCCGGAGGCGGAACTGCTGCTTAGACGCTCCATTGAGAAAGCGCCCGGCAGCGAGCCGGCCTACTCCGCGCTGGCCGGACTCTACCTTAAACGGGGCAACGAGGCACAAGCGCTGTCAGTTTACGAAGCGCTGCTGCGCCTGAACCCTTATAATTCGGAAGCGCTTAACAACTCGGGGATAATAAGCGCGAAGAACGGCCGCTACGGCGCGGCCGGAGAATTATTCAAAAAAGCGCTTGAGCTGGACCCCGGCTCCGAAAGCGCGGCAATGAATTTAAAAAGGGTGAAGATGCTGGAAAGAACCGCCAGATAAGTGATTTCAATCAGTCAGCCGTCCGCTCAATAGTCACTAACCACTAATCACTTGCCACTGTTTTTTTGCCCGGCCATATGCCGTCTTGCCGCTTCAAGTTTTTCTATATTGCCGATATCCTGCCAATAATACCCGTCCATACGGAAACCTTTTATTTTAGCTCCGGCCGCGGCAAGGCGCAGATAAACGTCCATTATCGAAAAGACCCCGGACTCGGTCATGAGCGGGAAGATATCCGGCGAGATAACATGCACGCCGCTGAAAGCAAGCCTGACGGGATCATTTAACGGCTCTCCGGCCCATTGGACGGCGGGATCATTGGAATTAAGCCGGCCCCTGAGATTCATGTCCGCATCAAAAAACAGCTGTCTCGCCGACGCTCGCTCTTTAACGGCCACCGTGGCCAGCGTATCGTTTTTCAGATGGGCGGCCATCATAGCCTTAAGATCCATATCAGTCAGGACGTCGCAATTATAAAGGAAAAAAGGACCGTCGTCCTTTAAGAACCAGGCCGCTTTCTTAACCCCGCCACCGGTCTCCAGCGGAAAAAATATTTCCCGCGATATTTCGATCTTAAGACCTGCTCCGCTCTTATTCTTCAGGAAATCCGTGAGTTTGTCGGCCAGATGATGAGTGTTGATTATAACGTCGGTTACGCCGGCATCGGAGAGGCGCTTCAACACGATCTCAAGCATGGGCACGCCGCCGAGGTCCACAAGAGCTTTGGGGACCGTATCGGTAAGCGGCCTTAACCGAGCGCCGAGCCCCGCAGCCAGTATCATAGCTTTCATCGGTTCCTTATGTGAGCGGTATCTCTTTTGACGGACTTTCCAGCTCACGGTGAGAGAGCTCGACTTTCACTTTATATTTTTCCGCGAGATGCTTCTTAAGCTGTTCGGCGCAATAGACCGAGCGGTGCCGTCCTCCGGTGCAGCCGAACGAAACCATCAAGTCGGTAAAGTTTCGGGACTGGTAGTTTTCCGCGGCCGCATCCACCAGCGCGAACACCCCTTTTAAAAATCCGCCCACCTGCGGCTTTTCGGCCAGATACGCCTGAACCTCCGCGTCCTTGCCGGTCAGCGGCGCGAACTTTTCCTCGCGGCCGGGATTAGGCAGATAACGGCAGTCAAAAACAAAACCACCGCCGTGGCCGCTTTCGTCGGACGGCAGACCTTTGCGGTAGGAAAAGCTTGAAACGCGCACCGTCAGCCCCAGCTTGCCGGCGCCGAACTGCCGCAGGTACGAGGACGCCGTCATACTTTTAAATATGCGGGTCAGTTCCGGCAGTTTAACAGGCACATCCGCGTTCCTGAGCAGCCACTCGATATTTTTAACGGCGTAAGGCACGCTTTGAAGGAAATGCGTCTTGCCTTCGTAGAAACCGCGAAGGCCGTAGGCGCCCAGCGCCTGCATTATCCTTATGTATACGTACGCGTAGAAATGCCGCATAAAAACGGCTTTGTCCACCTTGGCGGCTTTAAGATAATGCTCCAGGAGCTCAAGCCTGGTCTCGGGCGGGATATCGGCCTTGGCGTCGTACAGCAGCGATGCCGCGTCATACTGCAGGGCCCCTCTGCGGCCGCCCTGGTAATCTATAAAACACGGCTCCCCGCCCCTGAGCATGACGTTCCTTGACTGAAAATCCCGGTAAATGAAATAAGAAGTGTCGGCCTCCAGCAGGAAATCGGTAAGGGCGCTGAAATCGTCCTCCAGCTTAGCCTCGTTGAACGGGATCTTTGAGAGCCTGAGAAAATAATATTTGAAATAATTCAGATCCCACATTATGGACTGGCGGTCAAAGCTGTCGCGCGGGTAACAGTATTTATAATCCAGGGTGCGGCCGGCCTGCATCTGAAAACGCGGCAGCCATTCCAGGGTTTTTTTGTACGCCGCCTTCACGGAGGCAGGCAGGTCGTAACCTGCACGCTCTTTTAGCAGGAACTGGAAAAGCGTCATATCCCCAAGATCCTCTTCCAGGTATATATTTTTGGAAGGCTCACAGGCGTAGATCTCAGGCACAGGCAGGCCCTCCTTCCTGAAATGTTTCGAGAACTCTACGAAAGCGGCATTCTCCAGTTTATCCGGTCCAACGGCGCCTATGACCGAGCGGCCCGCTCCGCTCAGGCGGAACAGACGCCGGGTGGAGCCGTCGCCCTTAAGAGGGGTGACGGTTTCGGGAACGGAGCCGAAAGTTTTTTTAAAAAGGGCGTTGAGATCATCTTCCGGTATCGCTGCCGTTTCCGGCGCCTGGAGCTCCGCTTTTTTAGTCGGCATAATATTTCCTTAAATCGTGATTTTGTTGATGTTTTGACATTATAACAATAAGGCGCCGCCAGTCAAAAGGATTACTGCCGGGTTAATGCCGGCCGGTTTTGTGCGTAAAAGCCGGATAAAATTATACAATTGACTCAGTTGATCAATCAGGCCGAAGGAGACCTATGGCACTTATATTAAGCGAAGTTAAAGACACGGTTGGCATACTCACTTTGAACAATCCGGAAAGGCGCAACGCCCTCAGCCTCGAGCTGTGCGACGAACTGTCCGCGGCGCTTAACGATCTTAAAAACCGCAAAGTGCCCGTGGTTGTCATCAGGGCGCCGCGTGACGCCAAAGTCTGGTCGGCCGGGCACGATATCCGCCAGCTGCCCCAGGTCTGCCACGAACCGCTGGCCTACGACAGTCCGATGGAAAAAGCCCTGCGCGCCATACAGGAATATCCGGGCGCGGTCATAGCCTTGGTGCAGGGGGGGGTATGGGGCGGCGCCTCGGACCTCATCATAACCTGTGACCTTGCCATAGGCGACGAAACCTCAACGTTCGCTATCACGCCGGTTAAAATAGGATTGCCTTACAACGCCTCAGGCATAGTCCACTTCATCAACCGCGTGGGGCTTAATATCGCCAAAGAAATGTTCTTCACGGCCGAGCCGGTCAAAGCCGAGCGCGCCTATCATTGCGGCATTCTCAACCACCTTATTTCTTCTAAGGAGATCGAACAATTCACGATGCAGCTGGCCGCCTCGATAGCCGGCAATTCGCCCCTGGCCGTGGCTGTAATTAAGGAGCAGTTCCGCCTGCTTTCGGAGGCTCATCCCATAACGGCTGAGGCCTTCGAGAGAATTCAGGCCCTGAGGCGCAAAGTTTACAACAGCCATGACTATGAAGAAGGCATAAAAGCCTTTTTTGAGAAAAGAAAGCCTAATTTCCGGGGAGAGTAAACCATCCGGAGGAATTCCGGTTCCTCAGTATATTGCCTCGCGGGCCAGGCGCTCCGGCATATCGCCGGCGCTTAAAGGTTGAAGCCGGAAACTGTAACTTTGCTCCGCGCACGGGATCAAAAATTCGTCGTGCGGCCAGGCGCCCCAGCTGTCGTCCCCGCCAACGCCCTGCTGTCTCCAGTCGAGGTTCAGCGTCACGATATCGCGCGTGGGCAGTTCGAAAGGATGCTCCGCGTTCTGAAGATCGTCAGTCGTATAGTGGAGCGCGTTCACGCTGAGCAGCGGAAGGCCCACGGCCAGCAGTCCGGCGCCTTTTTGATTCGTCAGCGCGACCCAGCGCACATCGGCCTTGTTGCCGCTTTCGCCCGGCTCGACATAATCCCGGAAGAATTGTTCGCGTACCGTGCCGCCGTAGAGTCCTACGCGCGCGTCCTTGCGGTCCCAATATGTTTCCTGCGGTCCCGGCCCGAACCACGCGATGCGGTCAAAGCCCGCCGGCATGACCATCTGCATCCCCAGGCGCGGAAGTTTGGGCAGGTCGGTCCTGCCCGGCTTAAAACTCGCGGTTACCACAATATCGCCGTTGCCGCGGATGACATAATCCGTCCGCCATTCGGCTTGCACTTTAGGCAGCTTGTGGACTATCCGCACCGTCACGCTGTTGTCCTTCGCGCTGGCGTGCGCGGTAACATCTTTCACAAGCGCGTCCTTGTGCGCGTAACGCCATATCCCCTGCGATCTGACATTTTCACGCCCGCGATCGTTGTCCGTAGGAGCGCGCCAAAAATCCGGGCGCGGCCCTTCCGAGATCAGTTCGGCGCCGTCAAATCGCCAGGACTTGAGCGTGCCGCCCTGTTTATCAAACTTAATTTCAAAATTCTTCCCGGTCACGCTGATCGCGCCGGCATCCTCCGTCAGATTCAGCGGCAACGTTGAAACAACAACGGTCGCCGGCGCGGAGTCGGGAAGCTTAAACTGATCCCATGCGATCTCGCGCCCGGCCTTTGACCACAGCGTGTCATGGTTAAGCCGGAAACTGAGGTCCAGGAAATATTCCACCCCCGGCTCGGCTTTAAACGGCTCAATCGGCACGGTAATTTCCGCCGCAGCTCTGGGGGCCAGATCGAGCGCGGGCAGTTCGCCGCTCTGCAACTCTTTGCCGTCGCCGGTCAGCCGCCAGCTTACCGCGGCTATATCCTTAAGGTTGGTGAAGTCAAACCAGTTCCTCACGCTGATCCTGCGGGCGGCCAGGTCGGCCGGTTTGCAATGTACGTATTGATAGATGTGCGCGACCTCATGCAGGCTGGGGTGAGGCTCGCGATCGGGGGTGACCAGGCCGTTACAGCAGAAATTATGGTCGCCCGACGTGCCGATCGGTCCGTAGTCTCCGCCGTAGGCCCAGAAGTTTTCTCCGGGACTGGCGGCAGTTTCCTTATAATCTTCGAATTTGAACCAGAGCGCCTGATCCCAATCGTTGATGCGAACCGCGTCGGCGATTTCCGCCGAGCTCAAAGAGCGGCTGTAGATGCGGGCCTCCCGGATGCTGCCGGACACCTCCCGGCCTTCAACCTGCGAATTGCCGCCGATCTCTACCGGGTAAGATGTTTTGGCCACCTTGCCGGCGTAGGGAATAGCGCTGACACGGCGTCCATCCAGATAGAGAAGTAACTCCTTCCCGTCAAATGTGCCGGCAACATGATGCCAGCGCCCGACCCAGTCGGACGGCAGCGGCGTCTCAGCGGTTACCCGGGTTTTATTTTCGGGGTCATAGACAAAAAACTGCAGCTCTTCGCCGGGCGCCGTCTGCAGCCCCCATTGCGTATCGCCCTTGGTCAGGAAACTGGAGTAGCCTTTCGCGAATTTGGGGTTAACCCAGGCCTCAAGCGTGATCGGTCCGGCGATATTAAGGTACGCGGCATCAGGCAGGCGCAGAGAACTGATAAGCGTCCCGTCGCTTATTTTGCCGGCGGGGACGTCGATATGGCCGTGTTCACTCCGGTCCCGGATATAGCGCCCCCCCGTTACCGGCTTGCGCAAGCCCTGATCGACCCAATCCCATATCGAGCCGCCCTGCAGATGCGGCTTCTCGTAGATCAGGTTCCAGTACGACCATAAGTCGCCGTTGCCGTTACCCATGGCGTGGGCGTATTCGCTCTGGATATAAGGACGGTTTTGCGGTTCGGCGGCGTAAGCGGCAACGACTGATGGATGCATGTACATGGGGCAGAATATGTCCGTATACGGTTTAGAATGGGCCCCTTGGTACTGCACGGGCCGGGTTGCGTCGCGCTTATGGATCCACGCGGAAGTAGCTTCAAAGTTCGGGCCGTCGCCGGCCTCGTTGCCGAGCGACCAGATAATGACGGAAGGATGGTTTTTGTCGCGCTCTACCAGGCGGACGGTGCGATCCATGTGTGCGGCCGCATATTCGGGGTCTTTGGCCAGCGTCTTCTCTTCATAACCCATACCGTGACTTTCGATATTGGCTTCGTCGATCAGGTAAAGGCCGTAGCGGTCGCAGAGGTCGTACCACGCGGGCTGATTCGGGTAGTGGGAGGTGCGGACAGTGTTAATGTTGTTCCGCTTCATGATCAGGATATCGTTGACCATGCCAGATATCGTTATGGCCTGGCCGCGGTCGGGATCAAATTCGTGACGGTTGACGCCCTTGATGAGGATGCGCCGCCCGTTGACCAGCAGATCTCCGTTCTTGATTTCGACCTTACGGAAGCCGACATTGACAGGGACAATTTCAAGAGTATTGCCGGAAGCGTCCTGAAGCGTGACCAGCAGTTTGTAGAGATCCGGGGTCTCGGCGGTCCACTTAAGCGGATTGGAGACGGGGGCGCGTACCTCCGCAAGAAACTTTCCTTCTGCGGCCAGCGCCGACGGCGTGACGCGGGTCAGGACCGTCCGGCCCGCGGGATCCAGTAAATCAATTTTCACCGTGACGCCGGCGGATTCCGCTCCATAATTGACCAACTGGACGCTGCTTACGATCTGCGCGTCCAGATAATCCGCGTCGAGCTCGGTCTTGATCTCGATATCGCGGATGTGAACGGCAGGCGGGGACCAGAGATAAACATCACGGAAGATGCCGCTCATGCGCCAGAAATCCTGATCCTCCAGATAAGAGCCGTCGCACCAGCGGAAATTTTCAACCGCGATCAGGTTTTCTCCGGCCTTTACGTACTTTGTGATGTCGAACTCCACCGGCGTGCGGCTGTCTTTACCGAAGCCGACCTTCTGGCCGTTGACCCAGAGGTAGAAGAAGGAATTAACTCCGTCGAAAGTAATCAGTGAGCGCCTGCCGGCCCAATCCTTTGGCAATGTGAAGGTGCGGCGGTAAGAGCTCACGGTGTTGTTCGGATCATCACCGGGAACCATCGGCGGATTCCATGGCTTAACCCAGGGATACTGCGAGTTGGCGTAGATCGGGTTGCCGTACCCCTCGATCTCGACATTAGATGGAACAGGTATCACCTTCCAGCCGGCGTCGCTGAAATCAGTTTTCCAGAAGTCCGGCACGCGGGCGGTCTGGTTTTTTGAATAGTGATATTTCCAGTCCCCGTTGAGCGAGCGGTAGAACGATGATTTAACGCGCTCGGAATTGTCGGCGAGTTTTATTTGCCGCGCCGTCGCGGTGTCGGGGCAGATTATCATCGTGGCGTGCGGGGCCTCGTTGTTAAGCCCGGTCAGTTCAGGGTTTTGCCAGTCTTCCGGCGCCGCAACCGGCGCGGCTGCCGCGATCTGGCACGTCATCACGCAAAACACCAATGTCAGTAATTTCATGTTCATCTCCGATCAGCATCGGCGCGAACGGGGAAGAGGCGCCGTATTTCAACCAGTTTAAGGCTAAAAAAGCAGACAAGTGGACAGCCGCATTTTCTGCGGACAGGAAGATGCGGAACTTACTCCAAGTAAGCGGTAAAGGTGTTGGGAGTTACGATCCGCAAATCCCTATTTTTGACTTCGCTTCTGCGCGGAACGCGCGGACCACATCGCCGAAAGCACCATAAACAATCCGAACACACCCATAAACGCCCCGGCGGAAACATTGAGATTAATGTCAATGCCGGCCGCGACGGTCTGCGGCTTGATCAATCCCACAATGATCAGAATAACACTGAAGATCGAGAACAATAGCCCGATCGGAAAACGCAGGTCATCAAGAAGTTGGTTTAACATTAAAATCCTCCGTTCCTTTAGTGGTAAAGATAATTCAACGCCAGTGTCATAGCCAAAACAGCCGCCGCCAGCGGAATCGGACGCAGGTACCAGCGCGTCTCGGTCTCCTTCGGACGCTCGGTCAGGCTGTACACCAGACCGCGCATCTCCTCGTCGGCTTTAGGCTTTGTGGCCAGACTGATCGCGAGAGTAAGAACAAAGCAGGCGACCCAGGCCACGATGGCAATTGCGAACGCCTGTCCCATCCCGGAGCGAAACTCATGCAGCGGAGCAGAGCCAAGCAGAAGCCAGCCGCCCTTGCCTTCGGCCACAGTCACACCATGGGTCAGCGCGGCCGCCGCGGTGCCCCCAAGCAGACCCCAAAACGCGCCGTGCCCGGTGGTTCTTTTCCAGAACATGCCCAGAAGGAACGTCGCGAATAGCGGAGCGTTTACAAAACTAAAGACCAGCTGCAGAAGGTCCATGATATTATTGAAGCTGCGCGCGACGTAGGCCGTCGCGATGGAGAGCAGTATGCCGACAATAGTCGCCATCTTGCCCATCCGCAGATAATGCGAGTCGCTGGCATTTTTGCAGAAGTAAGCCTGGTAAATGTCATAAGTCCAGACAGTATTAAAGGCCGTCACATTGCCCGCCATACCCGACATGAAGGACGCCATCAGCGCCGTCAAACCTACGCCCAGCAGACCTGACGGATAAAAATACACCAGCATTGTAGGCAGGGTCATGTCATAGTCCATGCGCCCGTCAGCCTTGAACGGTATCGAAAAACCGCCGCCGATATGGGTCATAGCAAGCGCCACCAACCCCGGCATGATCACGATAAACGGTAGCAGCATCTTGGGGAAGGCGGCGATCAGCGGCGTGCGCTGAGCGGCCGACATATTCCGCGCGGCCATAGCACGCTGAACCAGCAGGAAATCCGTGCACCAGTAGCCGAAAGAAAGCACGAAGCCCAGCCCCATGGCCATACCGAACAGCCCCACGCCCATCGGATTGTCGGCCGAGCCCATGTACTGCCAGGTGTGGGTCATCGCTCCCGGAAGCTGCGCCTGGATACCTTCCCAACCGCCGACTTTACGCAGGCCGACATAAACAAGCGGCGCTATACCAAGCACGATCAGAAAGAACTGCAGCACTTCATTATAGATGGCGCTCCGCAGTCCGCCGGTAAATGTGTACGCCGCCACGATGCCGGCCGAGAGCAGCACTGAAAAACCGAAGCTCCAGCCCAGGAGAACCTTAAGCAGGATCGCAAGAGCGTAAAGCGAAACCCCGGATGAAAACACCGTCATGGTCGCGAACGAGATAGCGTTAAGTCCGCGCGTCTTTTCATCAAAGCGCAGGCGCAGATATTCGGGTACCGAACGAGCGCGGCTGCCGTAATAAAACGGCATCATAAATAGACCGAGAAATACCATCGCCGGAATAGCGCCTATCCAATAAAAATGCGCGGTCATGATCCCGTATTTTGCGCCCGAGGCTGACATGCCCAGGACCTCCTGCGCGCCCAGATTGGCGGAGATGAACGCGAGGCTCGTGATCCAGAGCGGGATGCCGTGTTTTTCGTCGTGGCCTCCGAGGAAGTCGGCGCTGGATTTAACCTTCCGCTTGAGCAGCATGCCGATTGAAAGTACGAACATCAGATAAATGGCGATAATCGCGTAATCAATGAGACTCAGTTGCATTTAATTCTCCTTTTCCTTTCACGAGTATTGTCGGTTTATACGGAACCTTCTTTGCGTATGCGTCAGCTATCTTTTCGGCTATCCGCGCGCCCGCCCCAAGCCGCGCCAGCAGAACGATACTGCCGCCGAACCCCCCGCCGGTCAGCCGCGCGCCGTAGACCCCGGGCTCAGCCATAGCGAGTTCCACCAACAGATCTATCTCCGGCACCGAAACCGCGTAGTCATCGCGCATAGACTGATGAGACTGATAAAAAAGTTTTCCCAGGCCCTGCAGATCGCCTTTGGAAATCGCATGGACGGCCTGAAGCACGCGTTCATTCTCCGTCACCACGTGCCGGGCCCTTCGACTGAGGGGTTCCGGAAGCGCCTCTATCCGCGAAAGCTCGCCGTAGGCTATTTCGCGCAAAAGTTTTACTCCCAAAATTTTGCAGGCCTGCTCGCATTCGGAACGCCTGGTATTATAGTCGCCGTTAGAATTTGAATGAGAAACGCCTGAATTGACAACCACAAGGTCCACATCGTCGGGCAGACGCACGCTTTTATAGCTGAGGTCCAGCGTGTCGATAAACAGCGCTTCACTGTTATTGGCCAGACTTGAGGCCATCTGATCCATTATTCCGACATGCGCGCCCACGAATTCATTCTCAACGCGCTGACCGAGCCTGGCGATCGTCAGGTCGTCTAAAGCCAGGCCGAACGCTTCGCGCAGGGCCCGCATCGTACTGACTTCAAGGGCGGCGCTGGAAGAGAGGCCGCTGCCCACCGGGATATCCGAGCTGATATGCGCCTCAAAACCCTGCAGCGCATGGCCCTCGCCTGCCAGCAGACGGGTCACGCCCTGAATATAATCCCCCCAGCTTCCGGCACGGGCTTCGCAACCCAGTTCATAATTGAACGCGGCAGCCGGTTCCGGCATATTCCGGCTGCGGAGCCGCACCTGTTTGCCGGCTAAAATTTTAAGTGAAACAGTCGTTCTCTGCGGGATAGCCATCGGGAGCACATAGCCGCCGTTATAATCCGTATGTTCACCTATAAGGTTTACCCGGCCCGGAGCCGAGGCGATCACGTTCTTTATTGTCATAGTTCCCTCACCAGCGATCCCGCGGCGGCGCTACAAATTTTATCCCCGTCTTATTCATTTATTTCCACTTTTACGGCCTGAAGTTCGGACGCTTTATCTTCGGGCACGCAATCATTGGCGAACATGCCGGCGCCTAATTCGGTTCCGGCCAGATATTTCAGCCGGCCCGGTTTGCGGAACGCCGGATAGATCTCAACATGCGCGTGCGCCTCCGGATAATCACGGCCGTCAGTCGGCGCCTGGTGAAAAACCATAAGGTAAGGAAAGGGCCGCTGCCAAAGCGCGTCGTATTTCATAAGCACGGTTTTAAGCGTGCGCGCGAAATCGCGCCTTTCAGGACCGCTCAGTGCCGCGAGCGAGGGGGCGGGCCGCTTCGGCATCACCCACACTTCATAAGGATAGCGCGCGCAGACGGGCACAAAGGCCGCCGCGGTGTCCGTAGCCGTGATAAGGCGCTTGCCCCCGGCAAGTTCTCCGGCCAGCATGTCTTCCAGCAATCCTCGGCCGTTTTTTTGCAGATACTCGCGCTGCAGCTCGAGCTCGCGGGCGGGAATGGGCGGAACAAAAGGATACGCGTAAATCTGTCCGTGCGGATGATTGAGCGTAACGCCCATTTCCTCGCCGCGATTTTCAAAAGGCATAACGTATTGGATCTGCTTTTGTCCGCCCAGCTCGGAGTAGCGCTCGGCCCAGACGTCAATAAGCAGCTCAAAATGCGAAAGCGGGAGCGCCGCGAGACTGGTGCCTGAATCCTGGGTGAAAACCACTACTTCGCACACGCCGTTAGCGGGCCGGCAGGGAGTGGACAACTCGGGCCGGGCGGTCGCGTCGCCCGTCATTGAAGGAAAACGGTTCGTAAAAACCGCTATGTCATATTCTCCCACAGGGAGTTCTGTCGGAAACTCTTCGGACCGGCTGGGCGCCAGCGGATTGTATTCGGGCGGAGGCAAAAAAGTGCGATCGTTGCGGTGGCTCGCGTAGGCCACCCATTCGCCGCGCAAAGGATGCCAGCGAAGGTGCGGATTGGCCAGTATCGGCTCTGCGCCCGGACTAGTCGCGCGCAGATCGCGCGAGATATGACGCCGTGAATATAAAATAAGTTCCCGCCCGTCTGGTTTTTGAAGCCTGATCTTTTCCATGAATTATGTGCGGTCCGCGCACAATCGTTAATTTCACTAATTTCCGAGGAGTCTGTCAAATTTGCTTCGTTATCTTATTTTCGGCTTTGAATCCGTCAGCCCCGCTGTTTTTTATGCCACCGCCAGGCGTGGTCTATTATAGTTTCCAGGGCCGCGTACTCGGGTTTCCAGCCCAGCACGCGGCGCGCAAGCGAAGAAGACGCCACCAATATCGCGGGATCTCCCGCGCGGCGGGGCGCCAGCTTAACCGGGATCTTCCTGCCGGTCACCTTTTCGGCTGCCTTTATAACTTCTAAAACGGAAAAGCCCTTGCCGTTGCCCAGATTAAAAACTCCGCTTTCGCCGCCGCGCTCAAGCCTGCGCAGCGCGAGCAGGTGGGCCTGCGCCAGATCTGCCGTATGAACATAGTCGCGCAGACAGGTGCCGTCCGGAGTTTTATAGCTTGAGCCGAAAACAGTTATACATTCTCTCCGGCCGGCCGCCGCGTCAAGCACAAGCGGGATAAGGTGTGTTTCGGGATTATGCAGCTCCCCGGTTTCTCCCTGGGGGTCGGCGCCGGCGGCATTAAAGTAGCGTAAGGCTACATACTGTATACCGTAGGCCGCGCCGTAATCCGCCATAGCCCGCTCCATCATAAGCTTGGTGCGGCCATAAGGATTAACCGGCGACAGTGGGTGATCCTCGCCTATAGGCGTCTTTATCGGCTCGCCGTAAACGGCCGCGGTGGACGAGAATATCAGGTTCTTAACTCCGGCGGAACGCATAGCGTCCAGAAGATTGAGCGTGTTGGCCACATTATTACGGTAATACTTGGCAGGGTCGGAGACGGATTCGCCCACGGCGGCAAAAGCCGCAAAATGCATCACCGCGGAAAACCTGTATTTTTTGAAGCAGCGGGCCAGATCCGCCGGATCGCCCAGATCCCCTTTTAAAAATCCGCCCCGGCTCGCGAGCCTCCTGTGCCCCGTTGACAAATTGTCAAACACTACGGTTTTGTAACCGCGCTCGTTCAGGAGGTTGTTAACCTGCGACCCGATATATCCCGCGCCGCCGACAACAAGTGTGTTTTTCATAATTTTCAATCAACGTTTTACAGTTTCACCGGCATTATACGGCTGGGCAGTTTACCCTGTTAAAAACAAAGCGTATAAAAAAATATCCCAGGAACGCGGCATATAGAAGCCAGCCCGCCTGAACATATTGGTACACGCGCGTCAGCACTTTAAAGTTGCTCCAGCTCTTATCCCCCGCCATTATAAGCTCAAGTTCCGGATATCTGGAAAACAGCAGCTTAGTGGTACGATGCTCGTTTGAATAAAGTTTGGCCAGAAGCACGTTCACCATGAAAATCAAAAACAAACCTATAAGCAGGGGCTTCAGAGCGCAAACATAATCCTTCGGAGCCAGAAGCGCGCAGACGGCCGCGGAAAAATTCAGCACGATTCCCAAAAGCACCAACTGGTCCTGGAAGCGGCTTATGCGGCGCAGATAGCTGTCGGCCAGATTCACGGCGAATTTTCTGCTCTTTTCATCCTTTTCCACGGCTCGTTTTATCAACTCGATGATCGCGCTTATCATATATTCTCCTCTATTCCCACTCTATTGTCGCCGGAGGTTTGGAGGTTATGTCGTAAACTATTCTGTTGACCCCTTTCACCTCGCTTACGATGCGGGCTGAGATGCGGCGCATTAATTCGTAGGGCAGCTGGGACCAGTCGGCCGTCATGCCGTCCACGGATTCCACGCAGCGCACCGCTATTACGTTCTCGTAAGAGCGCTCATCGCCCATAACGCCGACTGTCTTGGTCGGAAGCAGCACGCAGAAAGACTGCCAGATCCTTGAGTACCAGCCGAACGCCTGTATCTCTTCGCGCATGATGAGGTCGGCCTTGCCAAGAATAGCGAGCCGCTCGGCGGTCACGTCGCCCAGCACGCGGATGGCCAGGCCCGGGCCCGGAAAAGGATGCTGCATAAGTACCTCTTCCGGGATTTTGAGGCTCCTGCCCAGCTCGCGCACCTCGTCCTTGAAAAGAAACCGCAGCGGCTCCACCAGCGCAAGGCCCATTTTATCGGGCAGTCCGCCGACATTATGATGGCTCTTTATCACGGCCGAGGGGCCTTTCACGGAGACGGACTCTATGACATCGGGGTAAAGGGTGCCCTGCGCCAGGAACTTCGCCCCTTTTATTTTTTTAGCCTCACTTTCAAAAACCTCAATAAAAGCATGCCCTATTATCTTCCTTTTTCTTTCAGGGGAGGTGACGCCTTTCAGCCGGCTCAGGAATATCTTTGAGGCGTCAACGATCTTCAGATTGAAACGGAACTTTTTTAAAAAAACTTTCTTCATTCTTTCACGGTCTCCGAAGCGCAGCAGACCGGTATCCACAAAAATACAGTAAAGCCTTTTGCCGATGGCGCGATGGACCAGGACGGCGGCCACGGAAGAGTCAACGCCGCCTGACAGGGCGCAGATGACTGAGTTTTGGCCGACCTGCTTCTTTATGCCGGCCACTGCCTCATCAAGGAAAGACGCCGGGGTCCAGCGCTCCCGATAGCCGCAGATGCGTCGGGCGAAATTATCCAGTATTTTCCCGCCGTGGCAGGTATGATGGACTTCGGGGTGGAACTGCACCGAATACAGGCCCCGGTCCGCGCATTCCATGGCCGCGACCGGGACGTCGGGCGTTCCCGCGGTCACACTGAATCCGTAAGGCGCGGCCTTAACCTCATCACCATGGCTCATCCACACCTTGAGATCCTTCGGCACGCCGCGGAACAGGGCGGAAACCCCGCGAACCTTAAGTCCCGAGTGTCCATATTCCCGTTTTAAAGCCTTTTGAACCTTGCCGCCCATCTCACGCGCGATAAGCTGCATGCCGTAGCAGATACCCAACACCGGTATGCCAAGGCTGAGTATCGCGGGGTCTGAAACAGGCGCGCCCTTGTCACAAACGCTGGAAGGCCCGCCGGAAAGAATAATACCCTTCGGGCCGCGCGCCAGAATCTCCTCCACGGGGGTCCGGAACGGCAGGATCTCGCAGTAGATCCGCAGGCTGCGCAAACGCCTGGCAATGAGCTGCGTATACTGGCTGCCGAAATCGAGGATTAATATTTGATCCATAAAGAGGTGAACAGTAGTCAGTTCCTATAAAATCACAGACCGGTTCCCGGCTGCCGACTTCACATCCTACTTAGTCTTCCCCATTCCTACCGTCTGAGCTCTCTGCAAAAGTTTGCCCTCGCTTTTGATGGACGGGGCGATAATTATCTGAGCCTGCTGCATCTCACGGATATTGTGACAGCCTAAAGCGCCCATTGAGGTTTTAAGCGCGCCGGCCAGGTTTTGACTGCCGTCGTCAACGCGCGCCGGCCCGAAAAGTATCTCCTCGATGGAGCCGGTAACGCCAACATGCACGCGGGTGCCGCGCGGCAGATTGGCGTGCGGGGTGGCCATGCCCCAGTGGTAACCCTTGCCCGGGGCTTCGGAGGCCTTTGCGAAAGGAGAGCCGATCATAACAGCGTCCGCGCCGGAGGCGATAGATTTGCAGATGTCGCCGCCGTTGTGCATGCCGCCGTCCGTGATGATAGATACGTATCTGCCGGTCTTGTTGCAGTAAAAATCCCGGGCCGCTGCGCAATCAACGGTGGCTGTAACCTGAGGCACGCCGATACCTATCACGCCGCGTGTTGTGCACGCCGCCCCGGGGCCTACGCCCACCAGCAGACCGGCTACTCCAGTGTCCATAAGTTCAAGCGCTACGTCATAGGTCACGCAATTACCGGCTATCACGGGTATCCGCATCTCCTTTACGAATTTGGCTATATCCAGAGTTTTTTGTTTTTTGGATTCGTATTTGATGGTTATCACTGTAGCCTGCACTATGAAGATGTCCGCGCCTGCCTCTTTGGCTATGGGGCCGAACTCGCCGGCGTTCTGAGGGATGCAGGACACGGCGCACGGCACCTTGGCTTTTTTTATCTCGGCGACTCGCCTGGCGATAAGCTCAGGGTTTACAGGTTGCTTGTATATTTTTTGAAAGACTTCGGTGGCCTGGCCGGGAGCGCAGTTCACTATCAGGTCCACCGCCTCTTCAGGATTCTCATAACGTGTATTTATTCCGTCCAGGTTCAGCACGGCCAGCCCGCCGAGCTTATTCATGGCCGTGGCGAACCGGGTGTTAACCACGCCGTCCATGGCCGAGGCGAGAAAAGGCGTTTTGAATTTTAAATCCCCTATGCTGAAAGAGATATCCGTGTCGTCCGGGTCGACCCCGATATTACCAGGCACCAGCGCGACCTCGTCGAAACCATAAGTCTGTCTTGCTTCTCTGTTGCGGCCGATAAAGTTGGACATGAACTGCCTCCGGATATAATTTAAGGTGCTTTTAAAAAAACAGACTTTCAGATTTTAACAAATTATTTTTTTAAAATGAATTTAGCGGCGAAGGCCGCAGCGAATGCGTCAAGCGAAGCCTTTTCAAGGATCGCGGCCCTGGCCTCCTCTCCGAGACGGTGCAAGGCAGCGGGGGCCAGGGAAAGAACCCGATTAAGCTGGCGTAAAAGATTAGGGGCCGACAGACTTCCGTAAAAAAATCCGTTTTCCCCGTCTTTTATAAAGCGCTCCATATACGGAGTTCGTTTAACTATGACCGGCCGGCCGCACGCCATAGAAATGAACGCGATGGAGTTTCCCGCGGCTTCGTTGACATGTCCGTCAGCTATCGGTATAACTACCGCCCTGGCTTCCCTCACCGCCTGCCGCAGATTATGCAGATTCTTGCTCAGCGGAAACACGGAGGCCAGGCCGCGCAGATCCGCCTTAAAAGGCGGGACCTCGGCGTCAGAAAATATGTTAAGAGTGAGCCCGGCTTTCTTGACGGCGCTGGCGAGTACGGAGAAATCCCTGCCGGTAGAACCGGCGGAAAAAACGCCGTTTCCGCGCGCAACATGTTCACCTGATTTTATCGCTTCCTTTAACCCGGCCGGACCGTAATAAAGGCAATCCACGGCGTAACCGCGCTTAAGGATCCGGTCAGACTTAAGCCCCAATCCCGACCACAGGTCGGGATCGTCAAATTCAAGAATGAATGCCTGATCCAAGACGCTTAAAAGACCCAGTTTCCCCGCGATATCCGCGGTGGGGTTGTGCCCCGGCATAGGGAACAGGTGGTTGGCTATGAATATTTTTTTCGCACAGGCAGGGCTGCGGAGAAGCCGCAAAAACGGGTCCGCGCAGGCCTTCCGCTTCGGAAAATCCAGAAGCACCAGAATGTCATAGGAACTCCGCAGCTCACGCTTTAGCGCCGCCGGATTCGTATACTTTATCCGGCGGCCGCGCGGCGGAGGCAATTTTTCTATGAAGGGACAAGGAAACTGAAAGTCGTGGACTATATCCAGGCTTATCCGGTCGCCGCCTTTCAACGCGCGGATGAAAGCCTGCTCAAAGTGCAGGTTTTCCGGGGATTCCAAAAAATTTACCAGTAATATCTTCATAAGCGGGGCAGAGCCTATTATATAAAATAGATCCCGCAAAAACGCGGCGCGGGAAGAATTTGCTTTTAGAAAGTAAGGTTTCAAAAAGCCGGCAATATGTAATATAATTGTAAATATGACAAAAATCCTCTGCGCGCTCGCGACCATTCTCTGTCTGAGCGCGGTATCCCACGCCGCCTGGTGGGTGGAAAACGATTACGCCTTCGGCTCGGACAGTTTCCGCAAAGAGTCATTTACGCTTTTCTCCAAAATTACCCCCAGGGTAATGAGCGGGTTTAACGCGTCTTTTTACAAGGACGCCGGCCTTTACCGCGACAAAGCCTACGCTCTTCGTCTGCCGGTGATGTATTCCACCAGCAAACTCGTCCTCTCCGCAACCCCATTCCTTTATCCGGCTTCATCAGACATCAGGTCCAGCGCGCGCGGCGCCAAGGTTTACGCGCTGATCCCGGTCACAGAAGACGACGAGAACAGTTATGTCCATCTGACCATCTCGGCCGCAGCAGCGCGGCAAAAAACCCGGCTCGCGCTAAAGACAGGCCCTGAGCGCGAAACTTTTTCCGAAACCGCCTTCGAGGCGCAGGTGGAAAAATGTTTTTATAACCAGTTCTTCTTCCTGGCTTCGGCCGCCGGGTTCCCCAAGCCTGAAAAAGCCCGCAACGGCAATTTAGTGAACCCCGTCCTGGATCACGGCGACCTGGCCTATATGGGGACTTTCAGACAGGTAACCGCGCTGCCCGAATGGGTAGCTACGGCGCAGGTGGCCAGAAATATGGCGCCCGACTTTGACAGTTATCTTTACGCCGGATTTAGTAGAATATCCTTCAGGGGCGCGGATGACGCAAATTCGCTTCTGGGCGGCATGAAAATGAAATTGAACGACAAGACCACCCTGGACTTCGCATATAATTATTATAAAATGAATAGCGAAGCCGGTAAAAATTATTATAGACTTTTGTTTCAGATATTTTTTTAGACGCTGAGAAACCGCACGCTTATGATAATGCAGTCACAAGAAAGCCTTGAGATGCTGGTGATAGTTTCCCGGCTGTTGTCCTCCAAACTGGACATCTCCGAGCTTCTGCTTACCATCATGCGACTTGCTTCCCGCGTAGTTGGCGCTGAAAGATCCTCCCTTTACCTGCTGGATGAAAAGACGCAGGAACTTTATTTCGACGTGGCCCTTGGCCTCCCTGAAGATGTACAAAAGATGCGCTTTAAGATAGGCGAGGGTATAGCCGGGACATGCGCCAAGGAAGGCCGCTCCCTCATCATTAACGATGTGGCGAACGACTCGCGCCATACCCAAAAAGTAGACAACAAAAGCGGTTTTGTCACGCGCGCCCTGCTGACCTGCCCGATGATCATCAAAGGCAAGGTAATCGGCGTCGTCCAGGCCATCAATAAGACTGACGGCGATTTTGTGGAAGTTGATAAGAATAATTTTGAGGCGTTCGCGTCCCAGGCGGCTATCGCAATAGAGAATTCAAGGCTCTTCACTTCCGTAAAAGAGGAGAAGCGCAAACTTGAGATAGTCTTTAAACGCATCAAGGAAGGCGCGGTACTCACTACCCAGGACGGAGAGATAATCATTCTCAATAATTCCGCCAAGCTCTACCTGGAGTACGAAAAATACAAATTCACCAACATCTGCCAGGCTATGGAGAACTTCTCCGTTAAGCCGTCTATGGAAGAGGTGTTCAAATCAGACACCACCATCTCGCGCTTCGAGGTCATGCGAGAGAAGCCTAAAAAGTTATATCTGGACGGTTCCGCCATAAAACTTTTTAAGGAAGACCGGGAAGGCAATCCGTCTATCGAGGGACTCCTCTGGATCCTGTCGGATATCACGGCCCAGAAACTTGAAGAATACATGGCGAGAAATTTCCTGTCGCTCATCTCGCACAAATTTAAAACACCTCTGGCCTGCATAAACGGATATTCGCAGATCCTTAGCGAAGAAGCAGCCTCCGGAAATCTGCCGGATATAGTTAAAAAGTCGTCCGCGACCATCCTGACGCAGGGCGCTAAGCTCACCGGCCTGGTGGAAAGCCTGTTGAATTTCGTCACAATAGACAGCATTGAAGAATCCGGCATGAAGAAGACCAGTTTTGACGTCAGTGATACCTTCAACGAAACTATTGAGTTGATGAAGGTCCGGTTCAAGGACACCCCGGGCGTGACCTTCAAAACAGCCGTACCAGAGCCTATAACTATAACCGCCGACAAAAGTATGATCAGGAACGCGCTGAATAACTTGGTGGATAACGCGGTGAAGTTCAACCCGGGCACGGACAAGCTCGTCATACTGTCGGCCCAGGTTAAAGACGGCCGCGTCATGATCTCGGTGGGGGACAACGGCCCCGGCATTCCCGGGGAAGAGATCGCAAATATTTTTAACAAATTCTACCAGGTGGAGGCCTCGTTCACCGGGCAGGTGGAAGGCTGGGGCCTGGGCCTCGCCCTGGTTAAGAAGGTGGCGGAGGCGCACCTTGGCAGCGTATACGCCAAATCCCAGCTCCAGAAAGGCTCGGCCTTCACCATCGCACTTCCGCTTTAAATACCATCATAACAAAGCCGGCTGAAATAAGCCGGCTTTTTTTATTTTCCGATCCCTTTTCTCTACGCGGCGGCGCTGGATCCTGTCTTCTCCACGAAGCCGGTCCTCAAATTTATCGAAACCTTATCCCCGGTGGCCAGCTGTTTGAGATTGCGCGCCTCTACGATGAGCGGTATATCGAATTCCGCGCAAAGCGCCGCGGCGTGCGAGCCCATGGCTCCGCGCGACACGACCACTGCCGATATGCGCCGCGCGTAGGAAACAAAACTCGGTTCAAAATCGGGCGCGGCGTAAATAAACCGCTTAAGCCTGGTCTTCAGAATATCCCGGTCAACAACCACGGGCCCGCTGACAAAACCCTCAGCAGGGAAGAACGGAAGCCCCGCCACCCCGCCGGCTGGCGCCATGGATCTGAACACGGATAAAGCGGTTTTACGCTCCCTGACTATTATTTCCAGCCTGGCCTTGACTGCCGATCCTAAGCGTTTTTCATACGCCCCTCTCCCCAACACCGGCGCTATTCGCCTGAGGTTTTCCGCCTCCTCAGACAGTCTCGAGAGCATTAGCCGCGCGGACTCCGCGTCAAGCCTGAGACGCAGGAACCGTCCCTCCGCCTGGCTGAAGCCCGGTTTCGGGCAGGAGAACGGCATGGAGAAAGAGGCCCCGTCAACCTTAAAACGCTCATATTTTACCGGCCCGGTATTTTTCACGGCCCGGCGGAAGATAAACAGGAGATTTTCTTTTGCAGCCGCTGAAAGAAGCCTGGCGCAGCGCAGATCTCCCGGGGGAGGAAAAACATCGCCCTGCGCTCCGGAATGTCCTCCGCGTATACCTATCCACCCGTTGCGTTTGGACAGGTTTATCCCGCCATCGCGCAGCACAACGCAGAAATGTTCGATCCTGTCCGACAGAGGCCGCCGCAAACCGAGGTAGTTGAAGGCCAGCGGGTCGGAAGTCTCACACAGGCTCCAGTCGCCTCCGGCAAGACCCAGGCCTTTCATCAGGCGTGAAATTTTCAGGTAGATCCTGGCCATATCCACGGGCCCTCCGCCGATGTTGGGAGCGGACAGGGGTCGCGCCTGGAGAACCGTTACGCCTTCTCTGCCGCAGATAAATTCCACGGCTATGTTTTTATGTCTGACAACATCCCGCTGAGCGCGCAGCGCCGTGTTAAGCGCCAGAAGCATAAGTTTTTTAATATGGGGATTATCCGCCGAGCCGCTCCACTTATTGGAGTTGAAATCGTAAAAGCCGCGCCACATCACGTCGCGGCCTGAAGTGACTCCCTCCGGGCCAAGCCTGGAAAGCTCAATTATCGCGCGTCGTTCACGGTAAACCACGCATACCCCGCCGAATTCCGCCTCAAGGTACGGATGAACAAGTACAGCCATGTCGGACCGCGCTCCGATCCCCGTCCGGCACATGCGGGAATAAGCCTTCGCCCGCGCCCCGGACGAAGACGACAGACATGATAAAACGGCATCCGGAAGAGCTCCGGCGTCCCGGGCCGAGAAGGACCCGTATATGCCCGAAGCGGAAGAGCCGGGCATATCCTCCAATCGGGCCGAACTGCGGGCTATGAGTTTTGATCCGGGCCAAAGCGCGGCTGCGTCAGCCTGCAGTTCAGCTACACGCCCCGGAACCGGAACCAAACATTTCCCCGACATGCGGAAAATACCGCGTGCTGTTTTAACGGTGATAACGCGGCAGTCAGGTATTTTAAAACCCGCGGCGCCGAGCGCGCGCAGGCCGGCGGCTTTCCCGCCAATTTCGGAAATAGCAAGGTCTGGCGAAAGAGGGGTTAGTAATCGCATATAGTAAAAACCGGCGGGTCTACGCCAACCTGAAATCTGCAACTGCAACTTTCAGGCTAATTTATTGTCTGAAACGAGCTTCCGGAGCTCCGCCATGTCAGCCTTGATTACAAAAGGCTGGCCGGCCGATTTCATGGCGCTCGCTATATCTTTAAGACCGTTACCGCTTATCAGCAGCACCACCGACTCATTCTCTTTTACTTTTCCTTCAGCCACAGCCTTTTTAAGGCCGGCGTAGGTGGCTGCGGCCGCGGGTTCGGCGAAAACATTAGAACCTCTGGCAACTTCAGGAATAGCTGCCAGGATTTCGGCGTCAGTGACGGAGATCGCGAACCCTTGAGAGTCTCGGATGGCCATTACGGCCGCCATGCCGTCGCGCGGCATGCTCACGGCGATGCTGTCGGCGATAGTCTCTCCTGAAACCGGCTGCATCTCACCGCCGGCTTCAAAAGCTCTTTTAACAGCGTCTGATTTCTCGGCCTGGACGGCTATCATCTGCGGCAGTTTCTCGATAATGCCCAGCCGGTGGAATTCCACAAACCCTTTCCACATGCCGCTTATAATATTGCCGTCGCCAACGGAAACGAACACCTTATCAGGGGTTTCCCATTTCATCTGCTCGCAGATCTCAAAAGCGCAGGTCTTCTTGCCTTCGCGGGTAAAGGGATTAACTCCGGTGCTGCGGTTGTACCAGCCGTATTCTGCCGCCGCTTTAAGACACAGGTCGAAGGCGTCGTCATAGGTCCCCTTGACCATAATGACGGCGGCCCCGAACACGAGCAGCTGGGCGACCTTGGGGGCCGGGGCGGTTTCCGGCACAAAAATAACCGTCCTCATATCCAGGCTGCCGGTCAGGCAGGCCAGCGAAGAGGCCGCGTTGCCGGTGGAGGCGCAGGTTATAACTTTTTCCTTAAGCTCGCGCGCCCTTGCTATAACTACGGCGCTGGCCCTGTCTTTGAAAGACGCGCTAGGATTGCGCCCGTCGTCCTTTATATAAAGGTTCGGCACTCCGACCCCGGACCCGAGCCTGTCGGCCCGGTAAAGCGGCGTCCAGCCCACCTGCACCGGCGGGATCATTTTGAAACCGGCTAGCGGCAGAATGTCCATGTAGCGCCACATCGTCCTGTCATGGTTATCCTTAAGAACTTCGTAATTGAGGCGCTTTTTGATCAGGTTGTAGTCGTAGATAACCTGCAGGTTGCCGCCGCAGGATGCGCAGGTATATTTGACGTCGGCGAGTTTATGGTCTCTGCCGCAATTAATGCACTGCAAAGTCTTTATCTTCTTCATAACATCCTTGGATAATAAATTTATGCCATACGCGGAGCGAAAAGCGCCGCGCTCATCTCACTACTGTCGTTCCGGCCTTTCCCTTAAGAGTTTCGTCAAACAGTTCCGTCTTTGTGATATAAGCCACCTGCCCGCCGCCCTTAAGGAATTCAATGACCGCCTTCACTTTGGGACCCATGCTCCCCGCGGGGAACGGGCAGGGCTTTCTGTTATATATCTCTTCAAGTTCGTTGAGCGTAAGCTTGCGCAGGTTCACCTGATCCGGCTGCTGGTAATTAAGCTTGGCGCCGTCTTCTCCGGTGAAGATAGTGAGGCTGACCTCAACATCCTCCCCGCGCGCTTTCGCCCTCTTTAAGAGCATATTGCCGAGCAACGCGGAAGCCAGATCCTTATCTATCACGGCTTCCACACCGGTGTACATCTTAAGCGGTTTTTTTCCGGACTCGTGTTTTCTTGAGAAATTAACGCCGTAATTACAGCAGTAAATTTCTTTGCCGGCCTTTATCTCAGGAGCGACTTCACGCACAGGTATGCCGCCGCCTCCGACGGTAACCGGAACTATCCCTCTGGCAAGCAGCGCCTCTATCGCGTCTATCTCCACGATATCGGAGGGGACGGGCGAGGGAACTACGCGGCGCCAGATCTCAGCTCCCTTTTCGTCTTTTTTATAAAGCTTCATCGCCCAGCCGTTCTCGCGCGTGCGTGAATCGGCCTCTTCTCTTGAATAGGAGGGACCGATATATTTGGAAGGGTTCTTAAAATCGGGGTCGTCCTTGTCAACCACCACCTGAGTAACGATACCCGTGACGATATTGTCCAAACCGCGGATATTCAGTTCATTGTTAAGCTCACCTATCATATACGCCATGGCGCCCTGCGTGTCCGCCACGCAAACATCCAGCGGCAGAGGAGGCAGCACCTCGCGGCAGAGCTCCGCGCGCATCAGAACATTACCGACCTGGGGGCCGTTGCCGTGCGTCATAACATAACTGTCGTCGGGATATTTTTCAAAAATATCCGCCACCAGTTTAGATGTTTCCGCGGTGCGCTGCCACTGCATGGCGATGTCGGGATTTATAGATTTTCCGGTAGAAACATCCTTCATACCCACCGGGGACACTTCATTACCGCCGAAAGCAAAGATTCTGATTCTTTTCATATTATTCTACCCGCCTTTTCATATTCACGCGCATCTATCAATTATGGCCGGCCTTAAACTTCTTTAACACCGCGGAGATGGACCCACGAATACTATTGACGAATTTTGTTCTGTCAGCGGGAGAATTTTCAAGCCGCTCAAGCAGTTGGAGCGTCAATTCAAGCTGCACCCCGCCTTTCTCCGGCCGATTTACTATATTCTTCAGACTGGTGCCGGGCAGACGCGCGCAGGGGGCTTCCGCTTCAAAACCGGCTGACAGCAAACCTGACGCGATCTCGCGGGCGGCCTGGGCGTTGGCGCCGCCCACGCAGACCCATTCCCCTCGGTCAGTCTGGGCATGTATCGACACGCCGAAAAGGGCCGCGGTGGAAATAGCGATAGCCGCGGGGTCGTCAAAATGGGTGGCGGTCACGTGCAGCTTCCGGCTGTCTTCACCCAGCCAGCCGTTAAAAATGTAAAGGTTGAAATCGGAACCGGCTATAGCCCGGGCCAGCCGGGAGGTGGAACGCTCTATATCCCCGCCGTGTATGGCAAAAATGGCCACCTGAGACTTGCGGTCATATATTTCCCTGGAAAAATCCCTGCCCTCGGCGTTAGCAGAACTGAGCGCCGCGTAATCCGGATAAATGTCAGGCTTCAGGCGCAGGGAGGCAGCTCCCCCGCCGCAGCCGCTCAGAAGAACCAGCGACATCAGAAGAAGACGTATTGGATAACTATTGTTGGGGCTGACCATCATACAATGACTATTATAATATAAAAAGCACTCACGATTTTCTAAGCGGGTGAAGTCCGTCCGGGCCGAAGCGCGTGTAATAGGGAGCCATAAGGCCGACACATCCGGCGCGCGAGGCGCAGGTGGCGCAGGCCCCGGGATATACCCGGTCTTCGGGCGGCAGTGTCACCCAGGCCAAAGGGCGAAGCTCTTTTTTCAGCAGGCACAGAGGATAATGGTAGAGTCTGAACTCTTTAAATCTCCGTATCAACCCGGCACAGGAGTTTATGACCGAGGCGGATGCATTGAGCCGCAGCGACAGCGATTTGGAGTTTCTGAGCGCGCGGCCCTCCAGCTCATAATGCAGCGCCACTACGCGCCATTCCTTAAAGCAGTAAAATTCGCGCAGTAGCAGCGAGAGCATATCTCTAAGATCTTTGATATTGCGCCTGTGGAGGACCAGGCGTATTTCCAGAGTCTGGCCGGGGCCTTTGTTTGCGAAGATGTTGCGCAAACCGGCGAGCGAGGCCGCGAAACTCCCGCTGACTCCGGTAACAGCGTCATGTCCGGCGGGCGTAGAGCCGTGCATGGCCACGGCCACGGAGAACGGGGCTCCCGCGGCCCTGAGGGCGGCGCCGGCGAAAGCCGCGTCCGCGAAACGCCGCCCGTTTGACAAAAGCGACAGCTCCGCGCCGGCGGTTCTCTTTCTAAAATAGGTCAGCAGCTTTAAGAAATCGGGGTGAAGGGTCGGTTCGCCGCCTGTCAGGTTAAGGGCGGCCCTGTTATCGGCGTTCTTGGCGTATGCCCCGGAAAAGCCTTCCAGGTACGATTCAAACCTTTTTATCTGCGCTTTCAGGAGGTATCGGCCGGACGGGGCGCGCGCGAACGACGGCTCGTTGGCGCACATCAGGCAGTTGTTATCGCACTTATTCCAGAACGGTATATCGGGCATAAATTAAAAGCCATCCTAATTTTAGCAAACTTTCCCCAGAAGACCGCCCCCCCCCGCAAACCATTTCGCTTTTGCTGGATGTTTTCATTTCGCACAAATATGATATATTGCTACCGTACGGCAATGTGATAAAAAACCTGCTAAAAATGAGCACGGAATCGGCAATTAAATATCCGGCAAGTCCCCCAAAACAGCTTCGGTGCCAGCTCAAATCCCTGGATCGTGCGGGAGATTTTGTTTGTTAATGTTCTTGTTGGCGGATTTATTGCCGAAAATGTTAAAATCAAGATGGGCGGCGCACCCGGGTTGATGACCATATTTTTCTGGAACGGCCAGCATGGCTTGTGAACAGCCCAGGCCGGATCCGGATTATCCCGACCGCCGCACACAAGTGGGAAAATGATAAAAAATCCCCCGCACACAAAGCACATAAACATAAACAAACAAGCTGTGGCATCCACCAAGCGGCTTTTTAATAACCCCAAAAAATATTTGGATCGCGGTGACGCGCTATATCAGGCAGGCAATATTGAAAAGGCTGTTCTCTTCTACAAGAAAGCCGTTGAATCGGACCCGATTTTTATCCAGGGCTGGATCAATTTATCCGAGGCATACCAAAAACAGGGACTGATTTCCAAAGCTGAAACATCCGTGAAACATGCAATTGAACTTAATCCAAGGATCTCTCATACCTATCTGATCCTGGGAAAAATATTTACAAAAAGAGGCAGATTAAAAGAAGCTGCCGAAGTTTTAGAAACATCTATCGAACTATCGCCCAATTTCATCGAAGCTTACTACACCCTGATAGAAGTCCTGATGAAACTTAAGGACGTGAAAAAGGCCCTGCAAGTTATAGACAACTGCCTTAAACTTGAACCGTGCGACACGCATCCCATGCCAGACGCGCGAAACACAAAAACCTTGTCCGCCGAAGATCACAGTCCCCATAATGCCGGGCCCTTACGCGATAAGATAAGAAAAAAAAACGAACTGGCTGAGAAGCACCATGATCTGGGCCTGTATTACAGGACAATGGGCGAAGAGAAAAAAATGAAGGCCAGTTTTTTTAAATTTTGCGAAATATCCGGGGACAAAGATCGTGATGCCCGGCATTTCAGGGCATATTGCGCCCTGGGCAGATATAACGACGCTTTTGAGGCGGCTGAAAAAATAATGTCCTCGGACTCTGTTGCAATTGATGAACTTTGCGATCCTTTCGTGGGTTCACTGTCCGAAAAATTCATTAAAGAACAACTAGTTTTGATCAAGAAGCTCAAAACTCCGCCGGGATTAAAGATCTGGAAAATATTTTACCGGACGTCATTCGATCATGCTATGAGTTTGGAAGAATTAAAGACCCGCAGCGCCCGGTTTACCGGGAAATACGCCTGGATGAAATACAATTTGGCGATCCGCGAACTTTTCTGCGGGAATTATGCGGGATCGTTGAGCTGTTTAAAACTGATCGGGAAAATCCGGCCGAAAGATTGGCTGTTGGGTTGTACTATGGCGGAAGTTTTATTATGCATCGGGAAAAAACGTGAGGCATTTCAGTTATTCGACCGCGTTTACAGATCTGAATCCGCAAAAAGATCCAGCGTGAAAGCCTGGAAAGGCGAGTGTTATCTTTTCGATGGTCAATATGCAAAAGCGATAAATGAACTCAATGCCGCGGTCAACCGAGCGAACGATATCGCGTATGCCTGGAGAGGCGCCGCCTATTTCAAATCAGGAATGTATAAAAAGGCGTTAAATGATTTACATAAAGCCGTGAAACTGGCGCCATATGATCTGGAAGCGCGTACCTGGCGAGGCGAGGTTTACAGGGTTTTAGGAGACTTCAAGCTTGCGCTTAAAGATCTTAACTTTGTTATAGAAAAAAATCCGGATCATTTTTGGGCCTATTTCAATCGGGCGCTTATAAGATACCGGACCGGGAATTATAGGGGAATGGCGAACGATTTCGACAAAATTGACGCGGACTTTATAAATGTCATTAAAAAAAGATCGGGGATTAAATTATCCGATAAACCCGCCCCTGAAGATATATTCGTGATCCTGCAGAAGGGGTTGGAACTTGCAAAAGGCAATCGCAGACACGAGAGATATATGCTGAAAATAGCATTCCCGGAATACCATGTCCCTGAAAAGTAATAATTCTCAGAACACCTGCGCCCCTCCCGCGTAAACGCAGGATCCCCAGGTAAGCCGCTTTAAGGAGTTCATCTGCCGCCCATGCCAGACCCGGAAAAGCCGTCATGAATATAGAGACCGACATCGTAATACTTGGCGCCGGTTTGAGCGGTCTGGCCGCCGCCGAAGCCCTTTCAGCCGCCGGCCGGCGGGTTCTGCTGCTTGAGAAGGAGCTCTCTGCCGGCGGACTAGCCAGCACCGTCTCTTATAAAAACTTTAAATTCGATCTGGGCGGACACCGCCTTTACTTCAAAGACGCGACCCTGGCCGCCAGCGTGGAAAATCTCCTTAAACCGGAACCCCTGCTCAGGCTGAAGCGCAGGAGCAGCACTTTTGTGGGCGGCCGGTTCCTCCGTTACCCGCCGACGCTTTTAAACGGCCTCGCCTACGCAGCCCCGGCTTTGATCAGGCGCCGGCGCCGCACGGGCCCAAAAGCCCCGGCAGGATCGCTTAAGCACTGGCTCCATTCACGTTTCGGCCCGGGCATACACGACGCTTATTTCAGGGATTACACGCTTAAAGTCTGGGGCCTGCCCACCGACAGCATCTCCGCGACTTGGGCGGAAAGACGCATCGGTCCCATGAATCTTAAAAAGCTTTTCTTTGAGATGTTTTCACTGAAAAGCGCCTCAAAAGAGAACGTCCTGGATTTCCTTTATCCCCGCGAGGGTATAGGCGGGCTCTGTTCCGCCCTGCAGAAAAAGCTTCCCGCGGGAACACTGCTCACCAGCTCCGTCCCTCTTGAATTTGGAACCGCTGGAGGGAAGATAAACTCTGTGGTATTCGCGAAGGATGGGAAAGAACGCCGTGCCTCCTGCCGGCATGTCATATCCACCATACCGCTCACGGGACTTGCGTCCCTGTTCAAGGACGCCCCAGGCCTCCCCGCTTCACATGCGGGTGTAAAATACCGTTCGCTGATCGTACTGTTCGCATCCATGAAACGCCCCGTCCCGCTAGAGGACCATTGGATCTATTTCCCGGAAAAAGAAACGTTCTTTTCCCGCGCCTGCGAACTTTCCAACTGGAGCCCCTCCATGGCCTGCGCCGGCGGAGCCATGCCTGCAACCTTCGAGATCTTCTGCGACGAAGGGGACAAAACCTGGCGGATGACGGACGCCGATCTGCTTAAAGAAACCGAACGCTCCCTCAGGGCGATGAAACTTTTCGGCGCCTTTGAGACTATGGATTTTACCGTGGTAAGACTTCCCCACGCCTACCCGCTGCTTTACGCCGGTTTCGAAGCCCCGCTTGAAAATCTTAAAACCGCGCTCGCCGGATACCGCAACCTGGAACTCTGCGGCAGAACCGGCGGCCACGCCTACCTGGACATGGAAGAATGTCTTCAGAGCGCCGCGGCCGCGGCTAAGCGCGTTCTAAGCAAAAAAGAATGAAAGTCACTTTCCTGCACAACGGCTATGAAAGCCTCGGCGTAGAGGCTCTTTCGGCAGCCCTCAAAAAAACCGGTATCGAAACCAGCCTGGTCATAGACCCGTGCCTGTTCGATGAAAGCGGTTTCTGGCGGCTGAAAGGCCCCGCGCGGTTTTTCGACCTTAAGAACGAAACCATGGTCCGGTTGAAAGCCGAAAAACCGGACCTGCTTTGCTTTTCGGTTTTTACGGATAATTACCGCTGGGCGCTGGGCTGGGCCGAAGCCGCCAAAAAGGAGCTGGGCGTCCCCATAGCGTTCGGCGGCATACATCCCACAAGCGTCCCTGAAAAAGTCATCGCCCAAAGCTGCGTAGACCATATCTGCGTAGGCGAGGGCGACCGCGCCCTGCCGGCCCTGGCCCTGGCTCTGGACGCGAAAGATCCGGCGCCCATAGCCAATATATGGTCGAAGAGGGACGGAACACTGATAAAGGGGGAGATCGCCACGCCGCTCGACCTGGATACGCTTGAATTCGCCGACAAGGATATTTTTTATTCGCGTTATCCTTTTTTCAGGGGCGGATACCTGATCTCGGCTTCCAGGGGTTGCCCCTTTGCCTGCGCCTACTGCGCGAACAATATTTACGCGCGCCTCTACGGCGGGCGCAAATACGCCAGGAGCAGAAGTCCCGGGCATGTGCTCAGGGAACTGTCCCTCGCAAAAGAAAGATGGCGGCCGGAGTTCGTGCATTTCTCCGACGAGGTCTTCAACCGGGATACGGCCTGGCTTGAAGCTTTTCTCCCTCGCTACAAGCGCGAGACGGGCCTGCCGTTCTCCTGCTTTATCTACCCGGACCTTCTGAACGCGAAGACCGCCCGTCTTCTGAAGGAATCGGGGTGTTTCAAGGTCCAGCTGGGAGTTCAGACTTTCGACGGGGGACGCCGCCTTGAAACACTTAAGCGCCCCTCGTCAAACACAAAAATAGCCGAGGCCCTGGATTTGCTCAAGCGTGAAAGAGTGTACACGGTCTGTGATTCTATTTTAGGTTTGCCGGGAGACACAAAAAAGGATCTGCTGAACCTGGCCGATTTTTACGCGGAACACACTCCGGACCAGAACGAGGTGTTTTTTCTTAAATATTATCCCGGCACGGAATTGACGATAAAAGCCGCGGAGACGGGGCTTTTGAATACTGAAGAACTGGCGGCGATAGACTCCGGTGACGGACCATCAGGGATCATCAGCCGACCTAAGGGAACACACCCGGAACTCGACAGATTTTTCACGCTGTTCCTTATACTGCCGCTTCTCCCCGCAGTCCTGAGAAAAGTCATGATTGGGAACGCTTCCATGATGAAATTCCTGCCGGGCAATATTCTCCTCAGAATACTGACTCGTCTCTTAAAAAGACCGGCCTATGATTTTAATACCGGTCAGTTCTCGCGCAGGTACCGCTATTTTATGAAGCTCAAGTTTAAGAGTTTATGGCAGAAACTATTTTCGCCCGCGCTATGATAAGCCTCGTATCCGAAAATCTTAACTCCGCCGTTCCCGAAAAGGATGAGGCGGTCCCGTACTGCTGCACCCCCGCTTGGATCGGTCTCTGCCGTAAGGTTTTCGGTTATGAAGTAAAAGCTTTTTCCATTAGGCGGGATTCCGCGCGGATAGGCGGGTTCATGTACGCCGTGGTCCGCTCTCCCATATTCGGCACAAGGCTCGTCTCGATGCCTTTCTCGGACGAAGGAGCGATCTGGTTTAAGTCTGGCGAGGTCCCGGACGTACAAAGCATGAAAGCGGTACGGGACGCCGTTACGGAGATCCTGGATAAAGACGCCAGGGATCTAGGAGCTGACTACGCGGAACTGCGGGGAGCGGAAATTATTTTCAAGGATGGCGAGCGCGATGAAAGATTTATTTGCGCTTCGCCTTATACCCGTTTTGTGCTGAACACTTCGGCGACTTACGCATCCCTTCGGGAACGCTTCCAGACCAACCTCATTAAAAACCTGAGGAAAGCCGACAAATATATCTCGGTTACGGAAACCCGCGAGCCGGAAGGGGTGGCTGACGTATATGAAATTTACGCGCGGCAGATGCGCGAATTCGGATCCCCGCCGCTCCCGGTCGCCTACTTCGAACATCTTTTGCATGAAGGGCTTGGGCGGCTGTTCATAGCCCGCGCGAACGGGTGTCCGGCGGCCATGCTGTTCACTCTGGAGCATAACGGCACCCGCTTCGCGGACATCAACGCCGGGAGCCCGGAATTAGAGGAATTCTTTCCCAAGATACGGCTCTTCGACGAAACGATACGCTCCGCCTGCGGCGCCAATTTACCAGCGTACGATCTTATGCGGACGCGTCCGGGCTCAGGCGTACATGCGCACAAACAAAAGTGGGGCGGGAAAGAACTTCCCATAAAATATTATTTCAGGAAATATCGCGCGGGGGTAAACCTGGAAATGGATCCGGAGCAGAAGCGCTTCGCCCCGGCCAGACTTCTGTTGCGTCACCTGCCATTGCCTCTGCTGGTGAAGATCGGGCCGCTCATACGCCGGCACGCCGGTAAATAATTAGAGCTTTAATGTTCCCGCGCCTGCGGCGGACGAGCCGATCTGCCAGGTACCGCGTCCGCCCCCGACAGACACGTGTTAATTTTAATCACACAGATCTCATCGTCATCCGTTCTTACACTGAAATCACAATGTGTCAGCGCATAGGCCTGCCAAAAACGTTTTCCCACGACAGGCAGCGCCCCGCCGCTTTCCGTATAGGAGCGGGCCATATCGTCGAAATAAAACGAGTTTTCTATAATAATAAAATCAGGCTTATACTCTGCTATAAATTTCTCCGCGCCGGCGGCAGAGTCGGAGTAGAAAAAAGCCAGGCTGTTCTCGTATCTGCGCCGTATATCCGGCATAACGCGTTGATCGAAGGGAAATTGAACCATCTCTTTGAAAGAGACGACGGGGCGCTTGGCGAAGAACGGAATAGAATAGATCAGTTCGCTGTCCGGATGGCCAGCGATAAGGGCCTGGGGATCCTGCCGGTTTAGATATTCATAAACGGGTTTGTATTTTGAAAAACTCTTAATATCGTTGTATAGCGGATGCAGCAGTACGAAAGCGGCCAGGAGAACATAACTTGCCGTCCTGAGCTTTCCGTCCGTCCAGACGAGCATATTATCCATTATAACGAACGTCAGCGCGAAAGGGATCGTGAAGACAAATTGCCTTCCGGCCGTGGGCAGCGAAAAGCCGGCCACAAGGATGAACGCCGCGGCAGCACCGAACAGAACTATCTTTATTTCTCTCGGCATATTCTTTACAGGACCCGGTTTTCCCCGCACCAGAAAGACGCCGGCGAGCAGCAGAAAGAAGAGTGTTAAATACCTGTAAAGTTCGCTGTGTTCGTTTAAATTTAAGATAAAATACGCCGCAAACCGGATCGGATCGGGAAGAACCGCCGCGCGGCCGAGGAATCCCGAAAACTTGTACGTTTGGTATCTGCTTATATCAATACTGATGTAAGTGCCCAGAACGACGGCGGCAGCCAGCAGCGCGAACGCCCCGAACAGCAGGATATAGGTGCGTTTCAGACCGGGGGACCAGCTTGATCCGTACGAGAAGAACACCAAAACGCATGAGATCCCGATAACCGGCAAAACTGGCGGATAAAACGCCCAGGCTAAAACAATAAAAACCGGCAGGGCGTAGAATTTTTTTGTGAAGAGGGAATACATGAACAGGCAGAATATCAGGATCCCGAAGGTCCGGGGCTGCCCGTGATAGAGCGAATCCATAGAGAGAAAGTAAACACAGAACAACGCGCATAGCAATTTCGCGGCTTCGGGTCTTTTGTAGACTACTAGGCCTATTCTATGGACCAGCGCGCAGCAGCCGAGCGACGCCGCGATCGAGACGCTTTTTAATATCAGGATAATATTAAAATATTTGGCCAGAAAAGCGTAAAGAGCGACCACCAGCGAATACGCGGCTATCGGATTTTGCTGGCGGGCCTGCAGCGCATAGGCCAGGAAAACGTCTTTCGCGTACAAATGAGTCGCGGAAGCGCTGTTATAAAAATAGAAGTTCAGGGAATCCGGGTACAGGGAATAAGCGGGATCAAATATAAAAGGACATCCTATGAAATTGACGTAAAGCACCACGCTTAAAATGAGAAAAGAAAAATACATAGAAGTTTAGAGACTCCTGTTCCTCCGGAACCATTCCACGCTTAAAGCTATGCCTTCCCGGGCGGTGAATTTCCTGCTGTACCCCAGTCCGATCAGCTTGGAAATGTCGCAGCTCCAGTTGATCGGCATAGCCGCCAGCATTTCCGAATCGAAATTCACTCTGAAGGGGAATATTTCCAAACCTATCATGCGCTCAATCGCTTCCTTGAAGCGAAGGCCCCATCTCAAGAGACTTTTATTTACGGCTATCTCGCGGATCTTCTTTTTTTTACCCAGGGCGGCCGCAACCATCTCCACGGTTTCCGTGAAAGACCGGCTTTCATCGGATACGAAATACACTTCTCCTGATCTCCCTTTTTCGCAAACAGCGATACTGGCCTCTGTCAGGTTGCCGACATAGCACACAGGCACCCGTATCTCCGTTCCCGTGATCGCCATGGAAAAGCCCAGATTTACAAGCCTGAACAGCATCGCCCAAGGTCCGCTGTAGGGACCGTAGACCATGCCGGGCCTTATCACGCTCACCGGCAGGGCAAAGTCCTTAAAAAGACCCAGGATCCGCCGCTCGCCGTCAAGTTTGCTCCTGCCGTAAACGGAATATGGCGGTGAGGCCCAGTCTTCTGTAATATTCACGCCAGGCCCCGCGCTAGCCACACTGCTATAATGAACCAGCCGCTCCACTTTTTTCGCGAGACATGCCCGGGCCAGGTTCATAGCGCCGTCCACATTGGTCTGGAAACAAAGGCGCCCGAAACCGCCCTTTGAATATATGGATCCCGACGGCCTTACGGTCGCCGCCAGGTGATAAACAACGCTCACCCCCTCCAAAGCCCTGAGGATGGAGGGCGGATCGAGCAGATCGCCCACGGCGATCTCCACACCGAGTCCATTCAGCGCGGAGCAATCGCTGCTGGCCCTTACAAAGCACCGCACGCGCGTCCCCCTGGCGGACAGCTCCCTGACAAGATTCCTGCCGATGAAGCCCGTAGCTCCGGTTACCAGAATAAGTTTATCGCGTGATGTAAGCACAAGTCATATCCTTGACGCGCCTGAAAACATACTTCGCGTTGAATTTTAAAAGTTCAAGGGAGGAAACGTGGGGGTAAGGGAATTTTTTTCCTCTGAAATATTTCTGGAATAGAATATTAAATAAAATGCATACGCCGCGGAGATCGAACGCGGGCAGGCGGCGGTACAGCCTGCGCACGATTATTTCTTCAACCAGCCGCCTGGGCAGAAAATTCACAAGACATAAAAGGTTCCTGATCCTGGCGTTGGCAGAAGTCTTCGTATGTCCGCCCAGCGAATAAGGGAGGCTTTGCGCGCCCGTCCGGATGCCGCGCACCTGCTCCGGCGTCAGCAGGGATGTTTCGGCCGCGAACTCAGTTATCCTGGTCTTCGGGTAGTACCGCAGCCAGTTTGAGTCCGCAAAATCCGGCCTGCAGGCGTTCAGGAATTTGACTGTCTCCAGAGTCTCAGCCTCAGTCTCTTCCGGCAGACCTAAAATGATATTGGTGCACACGAATATGGCGGTCCGGCCTAATAATTCCACTCCCTGCTTTATACGCCCGGTCTCTTCAAAACGGTTGAGCACCTTTGCCCTGACCCGCTCGTTGATCGTCTGGATCCCGAGATTTACGCTGCCGCATTTGGACCTTTCCAGGAGCGCGACCATTGCCGGGGTAAGGAAACGGCTGTGAACTGTGCAAAAGAACGGCAGGTCTATCTTTTCCCGGTACTGCGACAGGAAATTCTCCAGCCAATCGGCGTCATGAATGAATAAATCGTCAAAAAACGCGACTCTTTTGATATTGAATTCGCCTTTCGCCCAGAGAAGTTCGTTTATTACGTTCGCCGGACTTCGCCGCCTTTTCTTATGGCGGGAAGTCCCGTATATCCGGCTTAAATAACTGTTATGGCAGTAACTGCATTCAAATATGCAGGACCTGCTGGTAACCACCGAGTAAGGGTCGCGCACGAACGCGGGATGCTCCCTGTAGAACAGGCCCTTGTCCGGCAAAGGCAGGGCATCCAGATCTTCCACAAACTTTACCGCCAGCGGGAAGACGGGGGTTCCATTGTGTTTGAATACTATATTAGCGGCAAATGGCGCCGCGGGGTCCTCCCCGCCTCCGGCCAGGCGATCCATCAGTTCCGAGATAGCGGGCTCCCCTTCTCCGACACACACATAATCGACATTCTCTTCTTTTATAACCTCTTCGCCGACTGCGGTGGCGTGATGGCCGCCGAAAAGTATAGGGGCGCGGCATTCCTTCTTCAACTTTCCAGCCAACCTTTTAGCCCACTGGTAGGTATCGGAATAGACCGAAAAGCATATCAAGTCAGGACAAAGCTGCTTCACACGCCGCACAATAGCTTCGTCATAACTGAAAATATTCTTTACAGCCTCGCTCCTGAATCTGAAGTTGTCTCCGATGGCGGGATCAAAAGCCAGGAATGTATCGTGTCCGAGTCCCTGTAGGACCGCGGAGACGTACTCCACACCCATATTTTCCCCGCCATTATGAATAAATAACACCTTCATTTTTTATACGCCCTTTTCATACCCGACAGAGAGCCCGTTATTTTTTTATACGCAAAGTAAAAACAGCTTTGCAGATACACTCTTGCGCCGGAATCATATGTCGCTTTCCGGTAAAAGAAGCCCCCCAGCGGAGAAAATTTTATTATTCTCGCCAAGCGGTTCAGGGATCCGAACCAGAGGGGGATATAACGGTACAAATTAAGATAAAGGATCGCGGAGATCACCGCCGCCGGAAGATAACCCGCTGATTCAAGCAGGATGGCGGCCTTCTTAGTCAGCGCCGGGTTTTTGACATTCAGTTTCCAGCCCATCCCGGTGTCGGTTCCGGTTTCCACAAGCCGCTCGAGAGGCACATCAGGGAACCTTTGGCCCTCCTGTTCCAGCAGATCGGTTTGAGGATATAACCTCAGCCAGTTCGCGATTATAAGATCGGGCTTGCTTTCCGCATAAAACCCGGCCAGCTCCAGCAGATTTTCATGGGATGAGCGAGGCAGGCCGACAATATTCTCAGTGACGGTTAAAATGCCGTACTTTTTTAAAACACCCATGGCGGCCCGGATTTCACCCAGAGATTCATTCCGCGACACAGCGGATTTAGAGACAGGGTCTATACTCTGGATCCCGATGCCTATTTCATAACAATTGGAGTCTTTAAGAAGCCTGATGACAGATTCCGTAACGGAAGTCGGATGCAGGTAGCAAAAAAAAGGCAGATTCACCTTTTGCCTGTAGCTTTCGCAGAATTCTTTCAGCCAATCTTCGCTCCAGAAGAACATGTCATCAACAAACCAGACATACTCCGGAGCGTACTTCTCTTTGGCCAGACCCAATTCCCGTATCACATTATCAGGCGTCCTTTTTCTTACATGGCTTTTGCCGTATAATTTGCGCAGCGAATGATTCGAGCAATAGGAACAGTCAAAATGGCAGCCACGGCTGGTTATGGCCATGTAGGTTTTTTTGTAAACCGGATTCTGCGCGTAATATATTTCCTTATCGGGAAATGGCAGATCATCCAGGTCGGAATTTATCGGGGCCAGGGGATTTTTTATTACCCCCCCCGGTTCTTTAAACCAGATATTGCTTATATTCGTCCTGACCGCACCCGCATCAAAACTATCCGCCAGCTCCGTAAGAGCCGTTTCACCTTCCCCCACGCAAACAGCGTCCAGGCAAGTGTTCTCAATGACCGCAGCAGGCGACAATGTGGGGTGGATCCCCCCGAATATAACAAAAGCTTTAGTGCGGGAACGGATCATGCCAGCCAGGGCCAGGGCACACTGATAATTGTCGGTAACTACGGAAAAACAAATAATGTCCGGCGCAAAAGCGGCGACCCCGGCCAAAACAGTCTCCCTGGAATCAAGCAGCGTCGCCAGCGTCTTATTCTGAAAAAACACGTCCCGAAACAGAAGGGGATCTATGACCAACCCTACCGCGTGGCCGCGGGCCTTAAGATGCGCGGACAGATATTCTATTCCCAGATTCTCAAAAACTCCGGTTGAAATGAACAGGACGCGCGCCATTATTTATAAACCTTAACCGGTAATCCGCCGGTTGCCAGGCCAGAGATATATTTCCTGTGAAATTCAGTGTCGTCAATCCGGCATTTAGCCGGCTTTTCGCTTTTAAACATAGGGCTGGCCCGCATGCCGCATATGATCTGATCCATCCCATCGGTCAGAACATTGCCGAAAGAATAGGGGATAAATTCACACGGCTGTAATTCGCCGCGGGGATTGATATATAGCGTGGACCCGATGGAGCATCGCGGGATGGAAACGCGGTTAAATACCGGCAAGCCGAAAGAAGGGATGGACGTGAGTCCGCTTATATCCTTTGCGCCGATAGGCTCCAGAAAGTCGAGCCATCTTCCCGCGGAATGCGGCGCGGTCAGCCGCAGCGCGCCGGCGCCTTTGGCGCGCGCCAGCGATATAATATCAGCAATGACTCCGTCTTCTATCAGGCGCTTTGTGGCAACGACCGAGACCACTGTTAAAAGCCCGTGCTTCAAGCAAAGCTCCAGAGCCCGCGTCACGCGCTCAAAAGATCCGGGTATCCCGCAGAAACCGTCATGTTCATTTTTTGACGCCGCATGAAGACTCAGACAGACGCATGATAAGCCGGCGGCCTTCAGCGATTGAACAACGGTTTCATCGGCCAGCAGGTATCCATTGGTCTCCAGAAAAGTTATGAAACCCTTCCCGGAAGCCATCCCTATCATACCCGCGATATCGGGATGCAGGAGCGGTTCACCTCCCCCGAAATAAACTCTAGGGACTTTAAGACTCTCAAGATCCCGCAGGATCTTTTCAGCGTCTCTCAAAGCAAGTTCGCCGGCTTCAGCGCGGCTTCCATCCACGGCGCAATGCCGGCAGTTAAAGTTACATCGACCGGTCACCGCGATCGTGGCGGCGGAAGGCGAACAGAGGCGAGCTGTTTTCCGGGCGCAATGCGCGAGTATCAGGCGTAGTTTCTTTGCAGTGCCCGCCAGTTCCAGCAGGAATATTAATTTTAAAGGTAAATTCAAAACCTGACGGAGGATAGGAAGATGATAAACTTTCATAAAGTCAGCCGCAGGAATTATACCCGGGATCGCGCAGTGCTTCCTTAAACCCGGCATCGTTCATCGGGCATTTGTTCCCGGGCGCCAGCTTGAACAACTCATGGGAATACATCCGGCTTATGATCGCGCCCAATTTTTCTTTCCGGATATTCCCGAAATAAAAAGGCACGGTATAACAGAACTGCACGTCCCCGTACGGGGACAGATAGACCGTTTTTTTAAGCTTGGCTTCGCAGACTTTCGCGCCGCCGGATATTCCGTACAGGATACTTTCGCTGTACACAAAATAATTGTCGATAAGGGAATGCACCCTTTTCAGGTCAAAAGCGGATATTGGGGGCCGGCGGCCCTTCAAACGTCCGCAGTCTATGGGCAGCAACAGGCGCACGCCGGAAGCGCCGACCCTTCTGGAACAAAGAATGATATTTTCAAGAATATTCCCGTTCAGCACCCGATTGTCGACATATACGGAGAACAGGCAGGGGACTCCGGCGGCTTTGCAGTCCCGCGCCACGGCTTCTATCTTCCGGTAAACGGCCGCCGCGTCCAACGGATCGTTCTCTCCGCATGAATCCTTTGTCTGCGTATTCACACTGACTGCGGTGATCCCGGCCGATTTCAGCCGTTTTAACGAATCCGGAGTCAGGAGTTCCCCGTTGGTGTCCAGAAAAACAAACAGATCCCTGGAGGAGGCGTGGCACACCAGTTCCATTATGTCGTCCCTCAATAGCGGCTCGCCGCCAAAAAAATTCACTTTGGATATTTTAAGAGCGGCTGCTTGATCTATCGCGTCCTTTACTTCTCCCGTGCCCAGAACTGGGCCGTCGGAGGGATACTCGCCTACGGAACAGTAATGGCAATGATACTGGCATTTATATGTAACGCCCATTATCAGGGCAGCCGGAGAATCCGGCCATAGTATAAGTTTTAGGAGGCTTTTTACGAGGCGCACTGAATTTTTCAACCAAGAGCCTTTGAAGGCTATCCGGCAAATGAAAAAGAACTGTCCTATATTAAATGGCTTAAAATTCCTTGGCATCTTTTTGTCTAAAGTTTCACGACTTATCAGCGGCATCCTGAATCATCAACTCCAACTCATCTTTGGGAAAACATATTCCAAGCAACGTTTTAAGACCGCGGGGATATGTATCAGGATATATCTCCTATCCGGCAACCCCTTCCAGATACGCCACATTTGCGCCGGCCGCAGGTAAAATCCGATATACGCCTTCGCCCGAAGCTTTCTCAACTCGGCGTCAGTTAGTGCCGACATGTTAACAGAAAGCTTGAAATAGTGATGAAACACGATGTTTTCCAGATTGGTCTTTGTGTTCTTAAGCAATGCGTACAATGGCGTATTCGGCCGCGGGGTCACGTAAAAAAAATGCACGAAGAGAAAAGGCATTTTTATGGCGAAGCTGACCGTCTTAAGGAGCTCCTCTTTTGTTTCTCCGGGGAAACCGAACATGAAAAAACCGCAGACTATGATACCCTGTCGCGCAGTAAAGCGGATGATCTCACGGGCTTTATCAAGATCAAGGTTCTTCCCTATACGCTTCTGCACGGCGGGCGACCCGGATTCTATGGCGTAGTAAATCAGATGTGTTCCTGCCTCTTTAAGTTTAAGGACAAGTTCCTCGTCCATGCCGTCCACCCTGAGGGCGTTCGGAAACGAAAGTTTTATCTTTATACCGCGCTTCACTATCTCGTCGCAGATTTTTTTTGCTCGGCCCAGGTCAAAATTAAAAATATCATCCAGGATCTCTATCTCTCCGATAGCGTATCTTTCCACCAGTAATTCTATTTCTCTGAGAACGTTTTCAGCGCTCCTCAGCCTTATCCTCTTACCGAAAATATTGTGGCAGTAGATACATCCGAAAGGGCAGCCGCGTGAGGTGGACATGGGCATCAACCTGTGCGACGCCGGCAGCGGATTTTGAGAATGCCGGGTAGTAAAATTGAGATATTCTTCCATATCCACCAAATCCCAGGCGGGGAAGGGTATGGAGTCGATATCCTCTATCATCTTCCGACGCGGATTAACTTTAATCCCTGTGCCGGTTTTAATGGCCAGGCCGTCTATCCCGGACACATCCCTGCCGCTCTCCAGGGCGCCGACGAGTTCGCATATGGTACGCTCACCTTCCCCTGTCACGACAAAGTCTATATTTGGATCTTCAATGAGACTTTCAGGGCTTGAGGTGGCATGAGCCCCGCCGACCACAACTTTACAGCGCGCGGCCGACGCTTTTATCAGCCCGGCAAGCCTATGGGTTTCAGCTGCTTCCGTGCATAAGCAGGATATTCCCACGACATCGGGCGAAAAATTACTTATACGCGCAAGGATTTCCTGATGGTCCAAGTCATTAACCCTGGCGTCCACGATATTTATAAGGTTATAACCCGCCTGCCTCAGGGCAGCGGCTATGTATAAAATGCCGAGAGGAACACTTCGCGCAATATATCCCCCGTCAGATTGCCCTTGCAGATTCGGATTTAGCAGCAATATCTTCATAGTTCCAGAATTAATTTAACGGTGCGGAAATAACCGGGCCGATTCCCGACAAATCGGCATAAATATGCGTGGGTTTCGTCAGTCGGCGACATGAGAATTTTACTAGTTTTACCGGCGCTTGTCTATTGCGGAAATTACACATAATCGAACAGCACAGAGGGCAGATTTTTTGTTCCAAATATGTTTTACTGGTATATCAAATGATTAAAGACATTTCCTCCGTTGTCAACGCCCTCTCCATAGACGTGGAAGAATGGTTTGACACCGTGCTGTTCTCGGACGACGCGGCCTTTGGCGCCAGGCAAAGCGGCTTGCCCGCGGATGTTTCGAGAATACTGGCCATGTTGGACGGAATGGCCGTTAAAGCGACTTTCTTTATTCTGGGTTCTGTGGCGCGCAAATATCCCGATACGGTCAAATCGATAGCGGCGGCCGGGCATGAAGTTGCCAGCCACGGCGGAACCCACAAATCGGTGTTCAGGATGAGCACGGCTGAATTTAAAAAAGATCTCTCCGATTCAAGGACCGCGCTTGAAAAGCTGACAGGGAAAGCCCCGCTGGGCTACAGGGCTCCTACTTTTTCCATTTTAAAAAACGAATCCTTTTATCTCGCCGCCATCAGGGAAGCGGGCTATTCATATGATTCCAGCCTGTATCCTGTTTTTCTTTCCCGCAGGCGCAGGGCGCCCTACACCGATGCCAGCGGCCTCATGGAATTCCCTCCTTCAGTTTTTAGTTTTTCCGGAGTGAAGTTCCCGTTCCTGGGCGGCACTTTCCTTCGCCTTATGCCCAAAAATTTTCTCGCTTCAAGGCTGGCAGGATTGAACTCCATGGGACTGCCCGGAATCCTTTATTGCCACTCCTGGGAATTCGGCGAAATAGCGCCGGCCGGAACCGGGCTAACGAAGGAACTTATACAATATTCCAACGTCGCAAGCGTGGCCAAAAAAGTAAACTATCTCGCGCGCTCATTTAAATTCTCCCCGGTGAGAGAAGTGCTGGGACTTTCCCGGTGCCCCAAGCCAAATATGGGCATATTGTAGTACAATGCCAATTATGGAGCTATCTGCAAACGACATGGTTCTGCAAACAGCCTGCCGACTCCCCGCATCGGTGCTGCAGCAATGAGATTTTTGCTGATAAAAGCCTCTTGCCCCAAAAGATACAATCTTGCTTTCCCGCCGGTCGGTCTGCTATATCTTGCCGGCGCTCTTAAAAAAGCCGGCTATAGCGAAGTCAGGCTTCTTCATATGGATCTTTGCAAGAATCCCCACCAGGCCCTGGCCGAAGAACTCGCGACCTTCAGGCCGGACGTGGTGGGAATAAGCGCCATAACCGCGGAGGCTATTTCCTTGCATAAGATAGCCGCCCAAATTGCAACTTTTGTTCCTAAACCGTTCATTATAGCAGGAGGAGCATATCCCACATCCTGCCCCGATGAATGTCTGAACAGTGGAAATATCGATGCCGTAGTGCGTAATGAGGGAGAGGAAACCTTGGTCGAGCTAGTATCGGCTCTGGAAAAAGGTCGCGGACTGGAGAACATAAGGGGCGTGTCCTACATTGGGCAAGGAGTTCCTCGCCATAATCCAAACAGGCCTTTTATAGAAGATTTAGACTCGCTTCCCATGCCCGATTGGAGCCTTACAGATTTTGACCGCGACAAAGCATTTTATCCTCAGTCTGGATTACTCTACGTGCAAACCCATATGTCAATAATGACCTCCAGGGGGTGTCCATATCATTGCACTTTCTGCCACAATATGTTCGGGAAACATTTCCGCGCGCATTCCCCCGAGCGGGTGCTGTCGGAGCTGAAGACGCTGAGAGAGGCGTATGGGATAAGGGAGATAGAGATAATAGATGACATTTTCAACCTCGACAAAGAGCGCGCTGCTGAAATAATGAGAAGGATACGCGATGAATTGCCCGGCACAAAACTTTTTTTTGGAAATGGTTTAAGAGGTGATATTTTGACTCGCGAACTTATAGATCTTTTCGCGCAGGCCGGAGTAAAATCCGTATCAATAGCAGTTGAAACCGCGAGCCCGGATCTGCAAAAAAGAGTTCATAAGAATATTGATCTGCCGAAGCTTAGCGAAAACATCCACTATCTGGTGCATAAACGAATTTACACTAATGGTTTTTTTATGATGGGATTTCCGGATGAAACCCCGGCAGAACTGATGGAAACCATAAAACTCATCTGGCGCCTGCCGATACACAATTTCATACTTTCCCCCTGTATGGTCTACCCGGGCGCGCGTCTCGCAAAAACTCTTCATATGGATAAAAAAACGCCTTTACTTAATAATATGACCGCCCGCGCCTCCGTCACGGGCGGCGCCTTCTGCTCAACCCTGAACCCGCGCCTGCTGCCGCTTATAAAGATCGTCGCCATATTTGTGTTTTATTTCTGTTTCCCTGTCAGGGTTTACAGAATCCTGAGAGATATGCCATTTTAGAGATTTAAAATTGTTTCATTTCTGCTAATAAAAATTTCAGGAAACCATTTTTTACCCTTGAATGAAAAATATTTTAATGAATAATATAATATTCAACCCCTACAGATTGGACGCCCTGCTGGCGGAGGAGGAAGCTGAGGAGGCCGCGCGGCTGCGGCGCGAAGGGCTGAAAAATTATCTGGCCGGCCTGGGTGAGGAGCTGGCCCGTCTGTGCGGCAGAAAGCGCTGCGTTTTCTCCTCCAGCGGAAGAGCCTCTCTGAAAGCCGGACTTTCCGCGCTCGGCGCCGGGCGCGGGAAAACCGTGGCGCTGAACAACCTTACCCACCATTCGCTGCTTAAAGCCGTAACGGGGAGCGGGGCGCGCCCCGTGCCCGTGGAAGCTTGCCTTAAGAACCTCAACCCCGACCGCCGCACCATACAAAAATCCGCGAAGAACGCCGACATTGTTCTGCTGGCCCATATGTTCGCCTCCTCCAGCAGCCCGGCGGCCGTTAAAGCCTCCTGCCGGGAGCGCGGCGTAAAAATACTGGAGGACGCCTCCCAGGCAATAGGCCTGAGGCACTCCGGCAAGCCGCTGGGGAGCTTTGGAGATATAAGCGTGCTATCCCTTTCCCCTTATAAACCTGTTTCAAAGAGGGGGATAAAAGCCGGCGCGCTTCTTTTCGACGACGACGCGTACTCCCGCACCCTCGTCCGCCTCCCGCATCCCCCCGGTCTTGAAATTGCGGCGCCCATGCTCCGCGTAAAATTGAAGCGCCTCCCCCTTATCCTCGAAGATTTGAAACGTTCGAACGCCGCCTTCAGAAAACGCCTTGCCGCAATCCCCCAACTGCGCCTTCCGGACACCGGAATGGCCGCACAGGAGATACCATTATTCGTGGAAGAGGGCGCCGCGCCAGCGCTGGCGGCGTTCCTTGAGAAAGCGGGGTTCAGCCCCGAAAGGAAATATGCGCCTTTCCATGAGACCTTAGGCCTAGACGCCGACGCATTCCCGGTAAGCTCTCTTTACAGCGCGACAGCCCTACACCTGCCTGTTTATTGTAAAATGACGGAGAGCGAGATAAATTATGCCTGCACCGCCATCGAAAGATTCTTTAAAAACCGGCGCCCTTGACCCGCACTATATAGCGATAGATCTCACATATAGATGCGGCTTCGGCTGCCCTTTCTGCTTTGTGAAGAACAATGGATTAAGGTCAGAACGTAAGACAGAACTTTCATTGCGTCGGCTTAAAACTTTTGTGGATTCCCTTGGCGGGAAAAAACGCCATTTCTATCTTACCGGGGGCGAGCCGCTGTTTAGAAAGGACCTTCCCTCCCTGGTTACGCATATAAAGAAGGCGGGACACTCCGTGCTGATAACGACAAACGCCTGGCTGCTCGACCGCGCCAGGGCCGCTTCTCTGGCGAAAAGCGGGGCGGATGAAATAGTCATATCACTGCACGGGCTGCCGCAGGCGCATGATGAAACCGTTTCGGCCTCGGGAGCCTTCTACCGCGCCGCCAAAGCGGTGAACCTGCTGCGCAGGGCCTCTAAAAATGGCAGGCCTTACGTAATCATCTGGTGCACCATAAATGCGGCCAATCACGCGCGCCTTCATGAACTATATCTGTGCCTGAAAAAACTCAAGCCCGACATAATTGCCTTCAACCACCTGGAATTTGTCAGCGCAAACGATATAACGAAGACCAACGCCATTCTGGAGAAGAAACTGAATATCAGGTCTTCCGAAAGCCTGCTCCGGGGCCTGGACAGCTCCGTGCTGCGTGGCCAGATTCTCAAGATAAAAGCAGAGTTGGACCCGACAGTCAAGTTCTACCCCGACCTGCCGCTCAAAGACGTAAAGAGGTGGTATTCCTGCGGGGCGTTAGAAAGAAAAACCAGTTTCTGCTCAGGACAGTGGAGCGCACTCTGGCTTTCTCCAGACGGCAACATACTTTCCTGCCAGCCGCTGGGCCTTAAACTTGGTTCAATCAAACACCGCAATTGGAAGGATGTTTATAACGGCCGAGCCTACGCCTCTTTCAGGAAGGTCCTGTTAAAGGCTGGCGGCTTTCTTCCCGTCTGCTCACGCTGCGGCCGCGTGCCGTACACGGGCTGATAATATATAAACGCTGTTTGCGTTGATGCGGAAGAGCGGCGTGACGCAGCGCGGCGACATTTTAACACGAAGGCTGGTAGACTATCCTGTCTATATTTTGGGTCTTAGCGGGTTTTCCCCCGCTCACAAAATAACCGCAGCCTATAAGATGCAGCGGCCGGGGAATAAGCCTGCTCGTCAGCTTTTTATCCGCTCCCAGGCAGGAATAGCGGCATTTTTCATCCACCCAGCATTTTTCCCACGGACAAAACCTGGTTACCCCCATATAGGAATACGGTATATGGTATGTGCAGGAGACTCCCCCGAACCGCCCATACCGGGCGGCCAGGTCCGGAGAGTCGGCCTCTATCCGGGCTATCCCGTTCTCCGCCAGATACTTCGCTATAAAAGCATCGCCGGAAGACTTAAGTGCATCGCCAAGTATCCTGCCGAGCGAAATTTGCGCCTTGGAAGCGTATTTTCTACGGACCAGATCGATAAGTCCGAAATCATTGGCCACTATTTCCACTTTGTCGCCCCTGCCGGAATATTTTCGGATTATCGTCTCGATGTTCTTTAAGAGCCGGTCGCTCAGGAATGGCGTTGCCAGCACCACGGGCTTGTTAAATGCCTTTAAGGCCCGGCCGAATTCCGCCGGCCCGGGGAGAAGGTTTTGGCAGAATTCGCTGCCGAGGTAGATAAGATCGCTCTTTAAAACCGAATACTTATCAGATAAGCGTTTGCCGTTCAGGATTATGCCGGTCTGCATTATATTTAACCTTCGGTCGTGCCGTATCGGGAGAGATACACCCATCAGACGGTCAAAGTTTGCCGCTGCTGTAAACTTTTTTATACGCCTTCCTGAACTCTTTACGGGAAATGCGTCCCTCCAGAAGCCCCGTCAGGCGCCTGGCGTCCAGAACGAATCTCTTCAGCCCACTGAAGTCCAGCGTCCGCGGGATCTTCAAGTATTTTACTCCGGCTGCGTAGCCGTCATACATTATATCCGCCAGACTATCGGTGTCCGGGGCAGGCATAACAAAGCCGCCGCATTCGCTATTAAGCCGGAGTTTACACGGCTTATGATCCGGGTTCCAATCACAGAACTTGCATAATGGGTCCACATTTTGGCAGAAATGGCTGGGGTAATAAAACATCTCGGTCTCTATGCCGTATTTGTTCCTTATTATTTTCCCCGCAGCATCAGGGGGCAGATGATTAGGGAGAATGATCCTTTTAATATCGTATTTTCTAAAAAATTCAAGCGCCTTGGAGTTGAAGGCCAGGGCCAGACTGCTGAGTATATAACAGCTCTTTACGCCGTAATGCTGAAGATACTCGATCACCGATATGTCCTTTATCACCAGTCCGCTGACTCCGTGATCCACCAGCCTTTTCACCTTTTCCGCCAGCTTCGCATATTTATCCGGGGCGCAGGATTCATTTATAAGCAGAAGTATTTTTTTACGCTTCTTCTTAGCCAGATCTATGACCGTAAAGAATTCCCTTTTATCCCGTATAGACAACGAGTCGCGTCTGTGGTTCGGGATGTCGGTCAGTCCGCAATAAACCTCGTCCGCCCCGTTGGAGAAAAGCCAAGCGGCCTCTTTTAAATTTTTTGCCCCAGCTACTATGTTCATAACAAAAATCCGCCTCCGCTAAAGACTTTCCGCTCGATGTGAATATTATATAATTATTGAAAACGCGTTGCCCGGATCATCAAACCACCCTGGCCATAGCCGTTTTACAGACAACCTCATCATGGATAAACGAATTGATATAAAGATTTCATTCCGCTGCAACAACCTCTGTGGTTTCTGCGCGCAGGGCCATAAACGGGACATGTATCCCGACCGGAGCGCGGCAACCGTGACGGCGGAACTTAAGAAAGCTTACAAAAGCGGCGTGCGAGGCGTCGTCTTCACCGGCGGCGAACCCAGCATGCACCCGGCCATTATTGACTTCATAAGGACCGCCGCAAAAATCGGTTTTAACAGCATACAACTCCAGACAAACGGGCGCACTCTTGCCTACCCCGGCTTCTGCAGGGAACTGGTAAAAGCCGGCCTAACCGAGGTGGGGCCCAGTCTGCACGGCGCCAGGGCCGCCACGCATGACGCGCTGACGGGCGCCAAAGGCAGTTTCACGCAAAGCGTGACAGGCATAGCTAACGCGGTCAAGACCGGCTTGCCCGTACTGACCAACACAGTAGTAACCTCAGCGAATTACAGGGAACTGCCGGCCATCGCGGCCCTGCTGATAAAACTGGGTGTGAGCCAGTACCAGTTCGCCTTTATCCATATAGTCGGTTCCGCGGCCGAAAACAAAAAGCTGCTGGTGCCGCGCAAAACCGCCGTAATGCCATATCTCAAAAAGGCGCTGGATCTGGGCAGAAAAAAAGGCGTGCTATGTTATACGGAGGCAATACCTTTCTGCCTCATGAAAGGGTATGAAGCCTGCGTGGCGGAGCGCATCATACCGGCCGGCCCGGTAGTGGACGCCGATCGCTTTATAAAAGATTACGGCGCTTACCGGCGCTCGGAAGGCAAGGCCAAGGGGCCGCGCTGCGCCCAGTGCAAGTATTTAGAGATCTGCGAAGGGCCGTGGCGGGAGTATCCTAAACTATATGGCTGGACGGAATTTAAACCCGTAAAAGATTTTTTTAAACTTAAAACAAAGTAGCTGCTGAGCTGCCGAAAACGACAGAGATGGATTTTGCTTTACCGTCGCCTTCGCCTTTACCCGCCTCACTACACGATGACCAAACAGTGCTACGAAATTATCCTTAATCACAACTGCGATCTGGCCTGCGGATTCTGCTCGCAGAGCGATTTTGACCCCGCGGCGACGACTGAACTAAAGGCGGCCGTGCGGCATATCTATACGGCCAAAAAGCTGGGGTATCAGCGGCTCGGTTTTTCGGGTGGCGAGGCCCTGTTGCGCTCAGACCTGTCGTCACTGATCGCCATAGCCCGCAAAGTGGGATTTAAGACGGTAAGGCTGCAAACCAACGGCATGAAACTCTCCGATCCGAAACTCTGCCGGAATCTGGCGGCGGCCGGCCTGACCGTATGCAAATTCACCTTTCTTGGCGATAGCGCCCGCGCGCATGACCGCAACACAGGCAAAACCGGATCTTTTAAAAAAAGCCTGCGCGGCCTCGACAACATGCTCGCGCTGAACCTTTCCATAGGCGTCAATCTGCTGCTGACAAAACAAAATTACCGGCGGCTGAAAAAATCCATGAGGTTCTTCATGGACCGCGGGGTATCAAATTTTGTGCTTATCTATCCTATCTATGTTGGCAATATGCGCAAGAACTACCGGACGCTCGGCGTCAGTATGCCCAAAGCTTCAAAGTTTATAACCGAAGCGCTTGACCTGGCGCAAGCCGCTGGACTGGGACAAGGCGTGAAAGCTCTTAATATGCCCCCCTGCCTGCTTCCGGGCCATGAAACCCGTGCCGTTGAACTTTACAAATTCAACACCATGGTAGCCTCGCCGCTGGGCCGCACCTGGGATCTGGACTCCAATATCACCGACGCCAAAGAGCGCGGGGCGGTCTGCGCCGCCTGCGTCTTCAAAAGGCGCTGCCCGGGAGTAGATCATAATTATCTGGATCTTTTCGGTTGGAAGGGATTTAGGCCGGTAACACGCCCGGCGAAGAAAAAGGCGCTGCGTCCCGAACCGGGATATCTGGACAGCCTGGAAAAATGCTTCGTGGAAGTTCTTAAAAAAGAAAATGACATCTCCACGACCCGCGTACTCTCTCTCGCGCGAAACCTGCCGCTTTGCCACGACTGCCGGGACGGCTCAAGCGTCCTGACCACAGGCGAAGCTCTGGTCAAGAAAGGCCGCGTTAAACGAACCTTTAAAACCGGAAAATATTTCTGGTCGCTGGCTCCGGCGCAAGATCGGCGGTGGACATGATCAATCAAAAGCATATAACGGACAATCTGAAAGCGGCCGGCATCGGCTTTCTTGTAACCGCCGGTGACAACGCGATAGAGTTGTCCCTGCTTGAAACGGCGGACCCGCTCAGGATCCTTAAAGCGAGGGAAATTCTCTACAGGGCCCTTAACGGATTGGAACCTTTTTTCACGGTTTATATTAAAGATCTGCCTTTTTGTTTTATGCCTGACGCCTGGGACCATATCCTTTACCGCAAAAAATCCGGCCCGGCCTGCGCGCGTATTGCGGCCTGCGCGGCCTGCCGCCTGAAAGACTTCTGCCCCGGCCTGGAAAAGAAAAGCGTTTTCAGCAGGAGCTTGCGCGCTGAACTTTCCCCCGTACTGGCCGCCCCGAACGAAGTGGTCATAGAGCTGACTAAAAAATGTAACCTTAACTGCCGCGTATGCTTCTCTGACCGCAGGAGCGAAGAGAGGCCGCTTAAAGATCTCAGCGCGATATTGCGCCAGGCAAAAAAAATGGGCGTTAAGAACATCCGATTCACAGGCGGCGAACCTTTTTTAAGCGAAAATCTGGTGCCGCTGCTTAAAGAGGCAAAGGCTCTGGGATTTTACACTCTGGTAAATACGAACGCGGTGGCAGCCGAGAAAAAACTCCTTAAAAAAGCCGCGCGGCACATCGACAATGTCCTTGTCTCCCTGCAGGGCCGCGATAACAAAACTGAAGGCGAGGCCACCGGAACCACGGGACTTTTTACCGCTAAGCTCGCCAATATCGGTTTATTTAAGACCGGCGGCGTAAAGATCCTCCGCCTAGGAACAGTGATCTCAAAGGATGTCCTGAATAATTTCCCTGCTTATTACAGGCTGGCAGTCAGACTTAAAGCGGATATGTGGGAACTTTACCGGCCCATGCAAGGGGATAGATCCCGGAACGGTAAGAAAGAATTCCGCTTGAAGAAGGAAGATATTAAGCAGTTGTCAAAAAGCGTCGCCTCTCTTAAAACCGGTTCTCCACGGGTTATCATAGCGAACCCTGTCCCCTTATGCCTGGTCCCGGCCGCTGAACGGAAAAACTTTCTGGGGGCCGCTTTTGACGACGGGCACACCCGGGTGGTTTACGACACGCGCGGTTTTTTTAAGCCGAGTTATTATATAGAAAAGAATCTGGGTTTCTCCCTGAAGAAAGCCTGGGATTCCCGATTCCTTAAAGATTTGAACCGGCTCGATTATCTGCCCGGGCGCTGCAAGGTCTGCCGCGATCTGCTTAAATGCCTGGGCGGCAGCCGCGCGCTGGGAAAAGACGGCGGGAGCGGCTATCTGGCGGGGGACCCGTGGCTGTAAAAAAAACCGTTTTTCTGCGTGACGACGACGTTACCGCCGCGGACCCGAAATTTCTCAGGGTTTTCAAATTCCTGCTCAGCGAGAAGGTCCCGACGGTATACGCGGTAATTCCGTCAAAAATAAAGCCCGGTCTTATCCGCCTGCTGAAAGAACATCCTGAGGCCGGGCACATGTTTGAAACGGTTCAGCACGGACTCTCGCATTGCGACCACTCCGGCAACCCTTTTATCCGTCAGGAATTCGGCCCGGTCAGGCCCTTCCTCCTCCAACTCGCGGATATACGTACAGGCCGCGACCTTATGAAAAAAAACTTCGGATCCCTCTTCATCCCCGCCTTCGTTCCGCCTTTCCACATGTACAATTCCGACACTGTAAAAGCCGTAGGTAAAGCGGGCCTTAAAGCTTTCTCGGCCAGCAAAACCACCGGGGCCTTTTATGAACTCGGCCTAGTCTTTCTGCCCGCGCTGGTCAACGTGAATGATTATGACCTGGACCTTAAGGCAGTACCGCTGAAACTGGAAAAGTTGAAGGAGAAAACCCTTTCCGCGCTACGAACTCCCGGGCCGGTGGCCGGGGTGTACTTCCATCACTCCGACCTGAACGGATCAAATTTGGACGTGTTTAAAGAATATATTATATTCCTGAAAAAACTGGCCGGCCTCGGCTGGATAGAGCTGGCGCTCTTCTCAACAATCATTAAAAATATAGCAGAGGATTAGCCTAAAAGTTGCAGTTGCAGCTTGCAGGTTAACATCAGCTTCCCCTCACGGAGGAGCCTAAGACTGCTGAGGCAAAAACTTCGGCGCCGTTAAATGCGCCCGGATCCGGTTCAAAAGCCGGGGCGGAGCGCAGTAAAGACAGGTCCAACGCCTGGGCCAGCACTTCAGGGGTCAACGAATCATAATCCAGCACTGCCGCTCCGGCCAGTTTCTTCAGCATGGCCGCTCTGGCAAGCTGATCGGAATGTTCAGCCCCGGGAAATCCTTTAAAGGGAATAAGGACCGTCCTTTTATTCAGATATAAGGCCTCGTATGCCGTCCCGCCGGCCGTACCGGCCGCGACCGCCGAACCGGCCAGAAGTCCGAACAAATTATCCGTTTTCATTAAGAGCGTAATATCTTTTATACCGCGCTTTTTTATAAGCGATCGCCAATAACGCATCTCAGCGGCTGAACTGGCCGGCCCGGCCACAACGGTCATGGGCAATCCGCTTTTAAGGAGTTCTTTAGCCAGAATGGCGCAGGTGATGATATCCGGCGAAGTGGATCCTCCGCCCCTGTGGACGAGTATAAAGCGGCCGGCCTTTCCCCCTGACGGGATCAGGGGACGCGGCGGCATGACATAACCGGTAAAACAGAGCTTGGGCTTAAGCGCCTTGAATACTGCAAGAAAGCGCCTGCTGGTGATCCTTTTTTCAAAAGGTACGGCAGCTGCCATATATTTAAGGTCAAAGCCCGCGGGGGAATGTATGAAGATGCGGTCGTAAAACTCAACGAAATCAAAAAGATCTTTGATGTGTTTTTCACTATGGGAAAAATATGGCATCGGAACGGAGGCGTAAATCTTTACCCCGGAACTTTTAGCGCGCTTCAAAACCGGCAATATTTCACCGGCACAAGCAGTCCTGCCGAAAGGGAAATAAGCCGTTAATAAAAAATCCGGTTTGGAGACGCGCAAAGCGGAGAGCAGCGCTTTTTGTCTTTTGAATTTATTCCCGGCAAGGGCGGAGGCCAGGGGAATTAACGGGCCGCACGTCCAGCGGCGGCCAGGCGGATACATCGCGTCGGCGTCTCTGAGAAGTGTAACTTCAGGGCGGTTTTTGGAGAAGATCTTCAGACTTTCTGCTAAGCGGAAAAGGTGTACTCCGTGACCGATATCCCCGCCGGGGCAGAAATGATAAAACAGTCCTTTCATAAGCGCTCGCACCAGCGGCTCCTAACCACAATTAATACGAGCCGTGCGAGCCATGCGAGCCGTGCGAGCCATGCGAGCCGTGCGAACCGTGCGAACCGTGCGAACCGTGCGAGCCGTGCGAACCGTGCGAACCGTGCGAGCCGTGCGAAGAATGCGAGCCGTGCGATGCGTGCGAACCGTGCGAAGAATGCGAGCCGTGCGATGCATGCGAGCCGTGCGACGCGTGCGAACCGTGTGAGCCGTGCGAGCCGTGCGAACCGTGGCTCTGGTGACTGATATGTGAGGTAGCGGTGAAGTAATTGTTGTGTATGGCCTGGGCGCTGGCCTGATCAACCATGGCTGTCCCCAGAATACCCAAAGCCAGTCCGGTTTTCACTATATCAGAGTCCAGCATCTTTCCCTCTTCACTAGAGAAAAACAGTTTAATATTCTTTGTTATTTTGGATGTTTTTTTTCCCATATATCACTCCCGTCAGTTCTTGCTCAAAATTTTCTTCACTTTACTGTTAAGCTCCAGCTGAATCTTATCGTTCTCTTTCTTCTGGAGATCCGCCTCGCTCCTGAGCCGGTCCGCCTCTTTCTTTTCCGCGGTCTTCATACGGTCCGCCTCGTCCCTGAGCCGGTCCGCCTCTTTTTTCTTGAGGTACGCCTGGTTCCTCAGGCGGTCCGCTTCTTGCCGCTTGAGTTCTTTCGCAAGCTTCTGGCGGAGAGCCTCTTTTTCCGCCTCTTCCTTGCTGAGCTGCTTCGGAGAGACCTTAGCCTTGATCGCTTCCTTAGACATTCCTATAAAACCGCCGGTCACCTTTTTAACTCTCTCCACGTATGAACAATAGTTCCTGGACATTTCATGAACGATATTCTCACAGGACGCCGGGTTCCCGGTGATCCTGGCCTCGCAGTAACCGTCGGATGAGCTCGGGCATCCGGCAACATTACCGTTTTTGATGGCGCTGTATATCTGGAAAGTGACAAGGCATTTAGCGTCCCCGCCGCAGGAGGACGCGGACGAGGGCAGGGACTTATTAATCTGACCCTTCACTTCCGGCGGCATACGCTTAATCAGGTAGTCGGATGCGCCGCTCATTCCGCCTTCGGCGCCGGCCTTGCATAGATCCGGCACTGAGATTCTGGCCACATCTTTCGGCTGCCAGGAGGAAAGAGTTTTCCGACAATAAGCGGAGTTCTTCACATTCCCCGCGATATAGGCCAGAAGCAACGTGTTGGTAGCTAGTTCCTGGCATTTATACTTTGGCGTTGAAGCGGCGTCCCATTTATCCTTGCCCTGCGTAACCTCGGCCGGCAGCGTATCGCATAGGGCAATATTTTCCCGCGCCACGGCAACGCAGCCCACATAACTCGCCATCATATCGTACATTTTCTGGGTTTCGCCAAAATCAAAAGATCCTTCTTCAACACGACTGCCCCAATATGTTCCATGCGTCAGGCGCATCTCCTCCAGGGAGCCGCCCAGACAGGCTCCCTGGTAATTGGTCGGCACTTTCGGCAGGATGAGGCCGCCGCCGTCTCCTACGGCATCACCGAGTCCGATAGCGCCGCCGGGTTCGACATAGTCGGTAGAAGAAAGAGGCAAGGCCGCGCCTGTCTGCTCACTCTGCGCGGACTTGGATGAAATGCTAATACTTTGCGCGCGCCTGCCCGCAAAATACTGCAAAATCAGAAGCAGGCCGCCCAAGACAACCAATACAAATATGCCCCATTTTTTCATGATATTATCACCATTTTAACACAAACAACCCCTTCGCCCTATAACAAGGCGACGATACATATATCATTTATAGCACATCCCACTACTGTTTTCAAGACCTCGGGAAGCCTTTGTAGCGATTTTTTTAAAATGTCATGGTGGCGGCAAGTAGAAATGTCATGGTTTGAGGTAAACTAACCCTTCAGGCAACTAGCCAGGAGGGATTAAATGGAGCAACTAACCATGAGCAACCAGGAT
>CAIPTO010000145.1 GCA_903867985.1 uncultured Elusimicrobia bacterium
CCTTTGACGCCCCTGCCAGGGTAAAAAAGGCGGCCATGGACCTGGTTTTTTTCGTCGGAGACGACTCTCTTGTGCTGGAAGGCCGGGTAAGCGCCGATTTGGAACTGCAATGCGCCCGCTGCGGCGAACTTTTCACGGCCCCCTTCGCCGAGACCTTTGACGAAGCCTATGAAGATGCGGTAGAATCTATAGATGTGCGCGGCCCGCTGGTGGAATCGGTCGCGGTCATGATGCCGCTAAAGCCGCTTTGCGCGGCCGGCTGCAAAGGCCTGTGCCAGGTCTGCGGAGGAAACCGCAACCTTAAGGCCTGCGCATGCGCGGTTGAGAACGCACCCGGATTTGATGCGGATAAAAAAGAGAGCCCGTTCAAAGCGCTGAAGGATTTAAACAAGAGGAAAGACCGCAAGTAGAGCCCGGACTTAAAATTTCTGATTCTAGTTAGACAATAAACAGGAGCTCATCACAATGCCTAATCCAAAAAGAAAACACTCCCCCGCGAGAAGAGATTCACGACGGGCGGCAAACTGGAAACTGGAAACCAAATCCCTTTCTTCCTGCCCCGCCTGCGGAGCTATGCGCCTGCCTCACCGCGTGTGCGCCGCCTGCGGCACATATAACGGTAAAATAGAAGTCGTCAGGAAAGAGAAAAAGACGGACGACCAGAATCCTAAATAGAATCGTCGCGCGACCGCTTAAACCATGAAAATAGCGCTTGACGCTCACGGCGGCGATTTCGGATTGAAGCCCAATATCGAAGGGGCCCTGCTGGCCTTAACCCAGCTGCCTCACGAGATAACGCTCGTGGGACGGGATCCGGAGATACGGGAAGAACTGCGCCGCCTCGGCGCACAGCTTTCCGATAAACTTAAAATTGTCCACGCCCCGCAGATCGTGGAGATGGGTCGCGAGCCGGTGGAGGAATGCCGTTCCAAGCCCGACTCAAGTCTGATGGTGGGGGCGGAACTGGTAAAAGACGGCAAGGCCGACGCCTTCATCTCGGCCGGAAACTCCGGCGCCGTTATGGTGGCGTCTCTCTTAAAGCTTAAGCGCATTCCCGGCATCATCCGCCCGGCCATAGCCTCGCCATTTCCCACCCTTAAAGGCCAGGCCCTGCTGCTGGACGCCGGCGCAAATATGGATTCCAAGCCCTGGCACCTGGTCCAATTCGCCATCATGGGCTCCATATTCATGCGTTCCCGCTATGGCGTGGAAAACCCCTCAGTGGGGATCCTGTCTATCGGCGAAGAGGAGACCAAGGGCTCCTCGCTGGTCCTTGAGACCATCCCGCTCATGAAGAACATAGGGATAAATTTCAAAGGCCCCGTGGAAGGCGGCGACCTGCCCGCCGGCACGACGGATGTCGTGGTTACCGACGGCTTCACCGGCAATGTGGTGCTGAAGCTTTCCGAAGGTCTGGCCAAGACCATATTCAAGATGATCAAAGAGCAGATCCAGCGCAAATTCACGTATAAGATCGGCGCCCTGCTGATGAAAAAGATATTTACCGACCTGCGCAGGCAGATGAATCCGGACGAATACGGCGGCGCTCCGCTCCTGGGCGTAAACGGCGTAGTGCTTATCTGCCACGGCAAGACCAATCCAAAGGCCATCTTCAACGCGATAAAGGCCGCCGGAGACCTGGCGGGTTCGGGAATGGTGGAAGAGATAAAAAGACAAATGGAGAAGGTGAAGGACCAGATCGCGGACGCGAAGAACCACGATGACAATGCAAAAGAGATTTGAAGGGAAGACGGCAATAATCACAGGCGCCCAGCGCGGCATCGGCTATGACATAGCCTCGGCCTTCGCCGCTGAAGGCGCGAACGTGGTTATGGCCGACGTAAACGCGGACGGAGTCAAAGCCGCCGCCGAAGCCCTCGCCCAAGCGACCGGCGCCAGAACGCTTGCCCTGGCCGCGGACGTGACCCTGTATCAGGACTGCGAGCGTCTGATAGAGGAAACGCTCAAGGCTTTTGAAAAGCTGGACATCCTGGTCAACAACGCCGGCGTCACCAGGGACAACCTGGTGCTCCGGATGAAAGAAGAAGATTTTCAGGCGGTGATGGACGTAAACCTTAAAGGTTCGTTCCTGATGGCGAAGGCGGCCTCAAGAAGCATGCTGCGCCAGCGGAGCGGCCGCATCGTCAATATCGCCTCGGTAGTGGGGCAGTCCGGAAACGCCGGACAGGCCAACTATTGCGCCTCTAAAGCAGGCCTTATAGGTCTGACCAAATCCATGGCGCGGGAGTTCGCTTCCCGCCAGGTGCTGGTAAACGCCGTGGCCCCGGGATATATCCGGACAGCCATGACCGATGGTCTCAAGGAAGAAGCCAAAGCGAAACTTCTTGAGATGATCCCGCTCGAGCGCTTGGGCTCGGGCGCCGATGTCGCCAAAGCCGTGTTGTTCCTGGCCGGCGAAGACTCCCCGTACATAACGGGGCAGGTCCTCGCCGTAAACGGCGGCATCTACATGTAGTTTTGATAATAATAATCGGGAGGAACCCCTAATGGCAGTAGCTGAAAACCTGGAAGAAAGAGTAAAGAAGATCATCGTTACGCAGCTGGCGGTTGATATCGCTGAAGTAACGCCTCAGTCGCAGTTCGTGCAGGACCTGGGAGCCGATTCCCTTGACACCGTAGAACTCGTGATGGCGCTTGAAGAAGAGTTCGACGTTGAGATTCCCGACGAAGACGCCGAAAAGATCAAGACCGTAGGCGAAGCCGCCGCGTACATCAAAGATAAGCTGTCCAAGAAAGACTGACCTCAGGGCAGGTTAATAGGGGCGAGGGAGAGGTAAGAAATTCCTTACCCGCCCCCTTCACCCTGCCCCCTCATCCCTTTCAAACGGCTTACTCATGGAATCCATAGAAGCGGTAATAGGATACAGTTTCAAGAACAGGGAACTGCTCAAAGAAGCCCTTACGCACAAGTCGTACTCCACCGAGCGGGGGCAAGCCTCTCAGAACGAGCGGCTTGAATTTCTGGGCGACAGCGTTCTTGGCTTGATTGTATCCTATTATCTTTTCAAGGAACATCCGGAGCAGGACGAAGGATACCTCTCAAAAGTTAAATCCGTGCTGGTCTCGCGCGCTAACCTCGCGGAATGGGCCAGAGACCTGAACCTGGGCGAGCGTGTTTTTCTGGGCGTGGGGGAATCTCAGACCGGCGGCAAAAAGCGCGGCAGCATACTGTCAAACTGCTTCGAAGCGCTGCTCGGCGCCATCTATCTGGACGGTGGGCTTGAACCGGCGGCCGTCTTCGTGAAGCGCTGGCTTCACGGCCAGGACATGGGCGGCATGGAAGAGCAGGATTACAAGAGCGTCCTCCAGGAAACGATACAGAAGCGCCACAAGAAACCCCCGGAATATGAGATTGTAAGCGCCGAGGGCCCGGAACACGATAAAGTGTTCACCGTAAGGGTCCTGATAGGGAAAAAGGTACTGGGCATGGGCGCCGGCAAAAACAAGAAAGAGGCGCAGCAGGCCGCGGCCAAAAACGCGATAGTTTACCTGGAAAACCACGATATACACCGTCACGAGATCTGAAAACACAGTAGAGTTACCGACAAAGCCCGCCCCGCCGGCGGGCTTTTTTTACTTATAAAAACACTTGAGACTTCAGGCTGGTGAGCCGCAGGAAGCCCAGTCGGGGTCCTGCCGAGGGCATGGGCCCGTCGGGCACGCTATCGTCCACACCGTGGCCGCGCTCCCGCGCAAACCTGGCCTTTTTTTGGCCATCCGGCCTTCGCGCCTACGCAAGCTCAGGCCTGCGCGAAGGCCCGGCGAACCCATACCCTCGCCACCCCTCCATAAAACTTACGCACTTAATGGGTGCTCGGCTGAATTATTTATTGCTCACTTAAGCAGATAATATCATTGATCCCGCCGGCAACGATAAAACAAGCTTGAAAAAGTGGCAAACTTCTAAGATATTAGTTTTTGGGAACGCTTACTGATCGCCAAAGAAAGCTCAAGTATGTGTAAAATTTACAAAGGGGTGATTCGCAGGACCCCGTTTTTGCAATCCTGCGACTCGATACCCAAAGGTATATCGGGAACTCATTTTGGGCGCACCAATAAAAAAGCCCGCGGTTAAGCGGGCTTTTTCTTTTGTAAAGCTGAGCTTTACAGTTTAACGACCTTGGTGGCCTTGGGGCCTTTTTCGCCCTGCGCTACTTCAAACTCCACGGCCTGTCCCTCGGCGAGCGTTTTAAAACCATCGCCCTGTATATCCTGATGATGCACAAAAAGTTCCGTACCGCCTTCGTCGGGGGTTATGAAACCGTAACCTTTCTTGTCGTTAAACCACTTCACTTTGCCTTTCGTCATTTGTTTATGTTCCTTGTCGCTTAAAGTTTTAACTTCAGCGTTTATTCATTTACCACAGATATCTTACCTAATTTCCGGCGCGTATGCAAACATATTTTTTACGCGGAAGGATAAGCCCTGGCAATATAGAGTAGAGTGGGTGACAGGCATGGGCTGGAAAACTACACAGAAGTCTTGACACTTTTACGCGCCACGCTCCGCCCCGTTGCCGCGCTACTTTAATTGCTGTATAAAACTCACCGCGCATTCCATATCGGCAGCCTCGCGGGCGCGGATAAGATAGCCCTTGTCTCCCATGGCCCGGGCCAGCACCGGCGGAAGCCCCTCGTGATGCATTATCATGCCGCCCAGGCGGGCGAGGATATCCTCGTGGGAGTGCGCGTAGTTCAGCCTGTCCTTCCTACCGGCGTAGCCGCAGTGATATTTTCTGGCGTAGTCCAGCCGGACCTCCCCGCGCGCCATCAGCCCGGCCCATACGGCGTACATATCTATGTCGCAGGCGAAGTTGAACATATCCATGGTCATGCCGCCAGGAGGCCTGATATTAACCTCCAGCGCGCAAAGCGTCCCGTCCGGCCGGCGAAAGAATTCAAAATGAAAGAACCGTTCCTTAACCGCGAAACCCCGGACCAGCTTTCTGCCCGCGTCCTCAAGATCCCGCGGTATCTCACGCAAGGAGTAATAGGAAATATGCCCGTCGGCGAGCACGGCCTCCATCACCCGCTCCCCGTAAACATGGGACGTACAGAAGATAATTTCTCCGCCGGGGCCGGCCAGCCCGTCAAAAGTGACGATCCCGCCGTCGATAAATTCCTCCATGATAAAAGCCCTGTCTGGCTTGGCGTCGAAAAATCTGTCCACGTCCGCATGAGAATTCAATCTGTAGGTAAGCTCCGCGCCCATCCCGTCATCCGGCTTTACAACCACGGGGAAATTGAGCTCCGATGCCAGGGCGTGCGCGTTCCCGGCGCCGGACACCACAGCGCCTCTGGCGTAAGGTATCCCAGCCAGGGCAAAAACTTTCTTCATCAAAGATTTGCGCCTTATCTCCGACACGTCGGCCGCCTGTATTCCCGGAATCCCGAATTCGGTGCGGAGACGGGCCTCGGCCTCAAGCCAGTACTCGTTATGAGAATCTATCCTGTCAATTTTTCCGAAGCGCCCGGTGAAAAATCGCATGGCCGCGCTCAAGGAGGCCGGGTCGCTCATGTCGCCGGCCTGATAATACCAGGCCAGCGCGTCACGGAGCTCCGACCGGAGTTCGCCAAAGGGGGAATCTCCGATACCCAGCACGCTGACGCCTTCTTTTTTCAGGGCGGCGCAGAAGAGGTAATAGTTCGGTGGGAACGCCGGCGAAAGGAATACAAAGTTCATGTCTAATTAGTATTATAGTATATGGTCGTAGCGCTCAAAAATAAAAAAGACCG
>CAIPTO010000146.1 GCA_903867985.1 uncultured Elusimicrobia bacterium
CCACGCTTCTTTCAGCGTATGCCTCACGGCATACTGCCTTGCGCTTCGCTTGAGTTTTCTGCAACCTGTATCCTCGGAGGACTTTCACCTCCAAGCTTGGTTTCATGCTGGGCACACAACAAGCGGGCCGTCTGCCCAAGGCAGACGGCCCGTGTTGCTAATTTAGAACTGATATTATTTGGTGTACCAGCCGATGAACTCATCCCACTGCGATACTTTGGCCCAAGCCAGCTCATTGTAGGTGGAGTTGACGTATCCGGGCATATATATCGCAAGACCCTTGGAGTCGCTATAGTTGCCGGTTACGCGGTTATGAAGCACCAGCGTATTCAAGAGGTAATCCTGCAGGATCTTGCCCTTAGCCTTCGCATCGGCATTCTTGGTGGAAGCCATGTAGAGGGTAAGGAAGTGCGACATATCCTTATTTTCGGCGTAAGCGTAGCTCTGAGCGCTATTGAGCGCCGTTTTCACAAGCTCTTTCTCACCTGCGGCCATGGTCGCCGCGACAAAGTCGTTAACAACGGGGATGAAGCCGTTCAACAAGGAGGTTTTTACCAGGCTCTGGGTGGAGCCTTCGCCTATGGACTGATAATGGTCGCTGTAGGCATTCACCGCCAGCTTCCCCAACTCTTCCGCACCCATTGTGGGCTTGGCCACCAGGGGTCCGAGCAGAAGATTGTAGGTATAGCCGTCACCGGGTTCGGTCTCTTCCGAGCCCACTATATAGTCGACATAATCTTTGATCTCGTAGTCTACTTCCGGCATCTGCATCAGGCAGGCGTCTGAGCCATAGACATCAATTTTGCCCATGGCTTTCAGCGCCAGGCCAAGTTGAGGAGTGTCTATATGATTGCCCGTCTCATCATCATAGGAAATGCCTTTATCGCCAAGTCCGCGGGATTTGATCCAGCCGGCGCCGTGGTTCCAGACTATAAGCATGTATTTTTTGGCGGGGTAGGTTGTCTTGGCCCAGTTGGCGAAGTCCGCAAGATGCTTGTAGTCGCCCATATCAACCTTTCCCAGTTCCTGCACGACAGGAGAGGTTATCTTATTCGTGTTAGCGTCCTTCTTTATGAGGTAGCGACGGGCGGTTTTCCAATCGCCATCGGAGGAGTCGTACCCGGATATGCGTCCCACTTCGGTGACTATGTTCACCTGATCGGAGGAGCCTATCATCTCCATCTCGTTCATGTCTTTAAGGGCGTATTCTTCCAGATTGTTTTTGCCGTTGACGAAGACCATAATGGTCCATTCTTTGGCCTTATCAGCCGTCACTATCTCCGGAGAGGCCGGCGCGGGGGCAACCAGCTCCACACCTGAAATCTCTTCTTTGAAGTTATTAGCTTTGGGATTGTCGAAGTTGATCCCGGCGTAAAGCGAGGCCGACATCGACAGTGCAACCGCTGTCATCACGAGTTTCTTAAGCATCTGCACTTCCTCCTACTTTTTATTTGCCCACATGCAACAAGTTATATAGTTTACATCACTATTGATGATTATCAAGGTCAAAAGGCCTATACCACAGTAGGCCTTAGGGCCTACGTAAAATTAGGCCTTAAGGCCTATATTTGTCCATAAATCCAGCGCTGTCGCGATGGTGTTGGCGTGCAGTCGGACGGTGTCGGAAAACTTTTTGGCATAGCCTCCGCTCAGAACAAGAACAACCGGCGTATTTCTGCCGAAGCACGCCGAGAACACTATTTCATCCCGCGCCGACACGCCCGCCATGGTCAGCTTCAGCCCCCCAAGCATGTCATGCTCGTAAACATCCGCTCCCGAGTTGTACACGACAAGATCCGGGCGGGCCCTGTCAAATATCCCGGGCAGGCTTTGCCGCAAAAGTTTTAAATACTCCGCGTCTCCGGTTCCGGCGGGCAGCTCCAGGTCCAGCGAACTGTTCCCCTTCTTTTCTGGATAGATGTCCCGCTGGTGCATTGAAAAAGTAAAAACATTTTTATCGTTCTTGAAGACAGAGGCCGTACCATTACCCTGATGAACATCCAGGTCCACGATAAGCGCGCGCCCTATGCGCCTTTCCGCCTGTAGTTTTTTAACCGCGACGGCGATGTCATTTAAAAGGCAAAAGCCCTCGCCGTGGTCTTTAAAAGCGTGGTGCGCGCCGCCGCCGCAGTTTATGCCCAGACCGGTTTCAAGCGCCAGCCGGGCGGCGGCGATAGTGCCGCCGACATTCATAAGATGGGCGCGCGCCACCCCCCGGGTTATTTCCAGTTCAGCTCTGGCGCTGTCCCGCGGCGTGAATTTAAAGCGCAGATTCTTATCGACCCAAACCGGGGTATGGGCCAGCAGAAGGTCGGCCCTTGAAGGAGGCTTCGGCTCAATAATTTCCTTTTTTGTGATCAGGCTCTTCTTCAAAAGCAATTTGAGTACCGCCGAAAATTTATCTGTCCTGAAAACATGACGGCGGTTATTTGCCGTATATTCTTTTGAAAATACTATTTTCATATAAAAAACCGCAATGACCGTCTTTTTTAAGCGCCTACATTTTAAAGCCCATGCGCCGCATAGAAAGTGATGCCGAGACCGGAATAAATGGGCACCTTCACCTTCAGAACTCCGCACTCGTTCAGATCTTTTCTGGCCAGCACGCGGCCCCAGGGGTCTATAACCGCCGAGATACCGTTATTGGCCGCGCGGATTACCGGCCTGCGGGTTTCCACCGCCCGAAAAATATTAACAAGAAAATGCTGATACGGCGCGGCGGTGTCCAGATACCAGCCGTCGTTTGTAATATTAACAAACGCCTCGGCGCCGGACTTTGCGTCGGCCGTGAAAAGATAAGTGAAGATAGATTCATAACAGATGGCTACGCCAAGCTTCGTTCCTTTAAAATCAAACAATTTCTGTTTAAGCGAGCCTTCCGTAAATTCCCCAAGACTGGCCACGGGGGTTATAAACTTTCCGAGAAAGGCGCGCATCGGAACATACTCGCCGAACGGCACAAGCCGCCTTTTATTGTAAGAGGCAGCTGTATCGCCGTTCGCGTCCAGCAGGAAGGCCGCCACATGACGCCCGTCACCTCTTGAAACCGATCCGACAATATTGAAGCGCTCACCTTTGCCCGACAGTGTTTTCAGCCAATCTGCGCAGAACGGATCCTCTATCCAACCCGGCAAGGCATTCTCAGGCCAGATCACAAGCCCGGTATCCTTAAGCCCGCTCACCATGTTCTCTATCTTGTTCCGGATATCTCCCGCTTTCCGGTCATCCCATTTATCGTAAAGCGTGATGGCGGGCTGAAGCAGGGCCACATTAATATATTTATCCGGGGTCAGGACCGCGGCCGCACGCAGCTCATGCCTGCCGTAGGACCAGATGAGCAAGAGGATCAGCGGAGCCGGCGCGAAGCGCAGCATCTTCCTCACTGGTGCGCCTCGGGAGAGAAGCAGAACTCCCGCCAGCGCGCCGGTGAAACAGATTGCCGCGCTGAGGCCGTAAACTCCGGTCAGGGAGGCGATTTGAATGAGGGGAGTGTAAGCCCACTGCGTATAACCCAGCATGAACCAGGGGAACCATACCGCCTTCAGGCTTAGGTGGACCTTGCCATACTCCATCGAGGCCCAAACCAGTGCAAAAACATAGGGCCAGACTCGGGGCCCGATCCTTTTCAGATAAAAGCCGAAACCGGCGACAACGATAAATTCGCCGGCCATCAGCAGGCTTAAAGCGGCCAGACCAAAAGCGGAAACTACCGGTATAACCCCGCCGGCGCGCATGGTGGGATAGATCCAATAGAGGATGCCGGCGTAAAAAAAGAAACCGGTCACGAGACCTGCTATCAGGGCTTGTTTGAGGCTTTTAACTTTCCAGAGTGAGACCGTGAGCGGAGCCAGGGCCAGCCACGCCAGCCACCCCTGATTAAACTTTGGATAGCTGAAGATAAGAAGCAGTGCGGTGAACGCGGGCAGAAGCAGTGTAAAGAATTTAGGGGCCAGGCCAGAGGACAAAAGAGGGGGCTGGCTGTGTGTTTTTTCAGGCATTTTTACAGTTAAAACACCCTCTCCCCCATCCCCTTCACCCTTATTCACGCCCCGTGGCATTTCTTGTATTTTTTGCCGGAGCCGCAGGGGCAGGGGTCGTTTCTGCCAGTTTTGAGATTGACATATTTTTCCTGCGGCTTTTTCTTGGTCGCCAAATTACCGACCTGCTCCGCGCCTGCCTTCACCATACCGTCGGCTTCCGGCTCAGCTCCCTCTTCCCGGGTTACACGAGGCCTTGCCGCAGCCACGGGCGGAAGCTGTATCCTGAAAACATATTCAACCATCTCATCCCTGACGCGTCCGAGCATTTTCTCGAACATAGCGTAGGATTCCCTCTGGTACTCTATGAGCGGGTCTTTCTGTCCGTAGGCGCGCAGGCCCACGCCCTTTTTAAGGTGGTCCAGATCGTAGAGATGATTTTTCCAGATATGGTCTATGATCTGCAGCAGCAGAACGCGCTGCATATCGTTAAAATTCACGCCGCGCTCCGCAAATTCCCGGATGCGGTTGTCATAGGCTTTTTCCACTCTCTCGTGCAGCTCTTTCTTCAGTTCCGCGTGCTGCATATCGTGCAATTGGTCCTTGGTGTATTCCAGAGTGAAGCCGAAGGTCTTAGCCAGATAAATGTTAAGGTTATCCATGTTCCAGAGCTGGGAGAACTGATCGGCCGGGGCGCAACAATCTATCTGCTCCTCTACTCCCTCCTGGATCATGCTCTTTACTCGAACTGTAACGTCGGCGCCGTCCAGAATAACGTTGCGCAATTCATATATAGCCATGCGCTGCTTATTCATTACGTTGTCGTAATCCAAAAGCTGCTTGCGGGCGTCAAAGTTCATGCCCTCCACCCGCTTCTGCGCGCCCTCTATCTGGCGGCTGACCATCGCCGACTCTATAACCTCGCCTTCTTCCATGCCCAGCTTCTCCATTATCATGGAGATCCTGTCAGAACCGAACAGGCGCATCAACTCGTCCTCCAACGACACATAAAAAACGGATGAGCCGGGGTCTCCCTGTCTGGCGCAGCGGCCGCGCAGCTGATTATCTATGCGGCGCGACTCGTGGCGCTCGGTGCCCATAACATGCAGGCCGCCTACCGAGGAGACATACTGGTGGTTAGCCTCATCCGGAGGGTTGCCGCCTAAAATAATATCGGTGCCGCGGCCCGCCATATTTGTGGCGATGGTCACCTGGTTCTTTCTGCCTGCCTGGGCGATGATCTGGGCCTCCATCTCATGGTATTTGGCGTTCAAAACTTCGTGCGGCACGCCTTTCTGGCGCAGCATCGTGGAGAGCTTCTCCGATTTATCTATGGAACGGGTGCCCACAAGCATCGGCTGTCCCTTTTTCCAGCGCTCCTCTATTTCCGCGATTATGGCGGCGTTCTTCTCGCGCTCGGTCCGGTAGATACGGTCCGGCGAATCCTTTCTTACCATAGGGCGGTTCGGCGGTATCTCAACCACATCCAGCTTGTATATCTCCCAGAACTCGTCGGCTTCGGTCAAAGCCGTACCGGTCATGCCGGAAAGCTTATTGTACAGTTTGAAATAGTTCTGAAAAGTTATAGTGGCCAGGGTCTGGTTCTCTTCCTTGATGCGCAGATTTTCCTTGGCCTCTATAGCCTGGTGAAGGCCGTCCGACCAGCGGCGGCCCGGCATCAGGCGTCCGGTGAACTCATCCACGATTATGATCTCGCCTTCTTTCACCACATATTCCACGTCTTTCTTGAACAGGTGGTAGGCGCGCAGGGCCTGATTCAAATGGTGCACCCATTCGGCGCCTACATCGTCGTAAATATTACCGACACTGAGTATCTTTTCGGCCTTTTTTACGCCTTCTTCGGTCAGAATTACGGAATGGTTCTTCTCATCTATGACGGCGTCATAACCCGCGCCGAGATCCGTACCCTCGCGCTTTGCGTCAATCTCCTCTTTCTCGGTGATAAAACGCACGTTCAGAAGCGGAATAACGCGGTTGACTATATAATATTTGTCGGTGGACTCCTCAGCCGGACCGGAGATGATCAGCGGGGTCCGGGCTTCGTCCACAAGAATGGAGTCCACTTCGTCCACGATAGCGTAGTTGCGCTCGCGCATGACGCGCTCGGACTTGTCCATAACCATGTTGTCGCGCAGGTAATCAAAGCCGATCTCGTTATTGGTGACATAAGTTATGTCGCAGTTGTACATGGCCCGGCGTTCTTCGTTGCGCATGTCGTGCTGCACGGATCCGACGGTGAGGCCAAGAAATTCATGCACGGGACCTATCCAGAAACGATCGCGTTTGGCCAGATAATCGTTAACCGTTACAACATGCACGCCCTTGCCCGTAAGGGCGTTAAGATACGCGGCCAGGGTTGCCACCAGAGTTTTGCCTTCGCCGGTGCGCATCTCGGCGATCTTGCCCTTATGCAGAATTATGCCGCCCACCATCTGTACGTCGTAATGACGCATCTTAAGCGTCCTTTTGGCTGATTCGCGCACCACGGCAAAAGCTTCCGGCAGCAGATCATCCAGCGTTTCGCCTTTGGCGAGGCGCTCCCTGAATTCCACGGTTTTAGCGCTGAGCTGTCCGTCGGAAAGCTTTGAGAACTCATCTTCAAAAGCGTTTATCTGGTCCACGATGGGGTAGATCTTCTTTAAGTCCCGTTCGCTTTTAGAGCCGATGATAGATTCAACAAGTCTTTTAAGCATAATATCCTTCAGAGAATGCGCCAAATTCTTTGCGGGCGGCGGGCGCCTGCACGACTATATTGTGCCAAAATAGTCCTCCACTACTCAACATGTGAGTGGTCACGAATCAAGAATCGGACCCCTTATTCATTTTTTCACTATTTTTTGGAATTTCATCTGAAACTTATTTTTCCAGGCTTGATACGTTTTTCTGAACACCCATGGAAGACGAAGATATAGGCGCTCGAGTGGAAAAATGCTGGTCACGTACAGCAACTTCCGCAACGCCTTTACACGATTATACCTGCTGCGGATTTGATACGCCTCAAATAATATACGATAGGGTACCCGACTGGTAACGCCGCCTATCCTGAAATTAGCGAGAATTCGGTCGAGATGCTCAAACTTTACCCCGCTGTTATAAATCCGGGCCATCAGATCGTAATCCGCTCCCATCCGGAAGGCCGGGTCGAAACGGAACTGTTCGTAAACGCGCCTGGCCACGAAACAGGTTGGGTGCGTAAGAGGATTTTCCAGAAGAACCCCGTCGCCCTCAACCCGGCCTTTTACCTGATAACACACGATCTGGCCGTTTTCAAACTTATGCACCCGCATATCCCCGAAAATAACCCCGCTTTCCGGATTTTTCGCCGCGGCCTCCACGATCAGCCGCACCGTATCCGGCTCGTACCAGTCATCGCTGTTAACGCTGCCGACCCAATCCCCGCGGGTGAGAGATATCGCTTTGTTCAGGGCGTCATAGATGCCTTTATCAGGTTCGCTTATCCAGCGATCGATCCGGCTTTCGTATTTTTTTATAATATCCAGCGTTTTATCGGTAGAACCGCCGTCCACGATGATATATTCGATGTTGTCGTAGGTCTGGTTCAGGACGCTCTGAATGGCCTGCTCCAGATACTTCTCGCCGTTCAGACAAATGGTGATGATGCTGACCAGAGGCCTGCCGGGACGGGAAACCTTCGCCCCGCTTCGTTCATTGATATTTCCGATAGTCATATTCCGGCCTCAGATTCCCGCGGAGCGCCGCCCGCTTCAAGACGCCCATCCCTCCGCTGACCATTTGCAAAATATTCTACAGCTTCCCGGCATACATCTCCGTATCGGCGGGATTGTAACCCAGCTTCGTGAACATTCGGCGCCTGACCTGCAAAAAGCTTTTCTTCTCCTCCCGGTCAAAAACTCCCGTGTACCAACAGGCCAGACAATACACGCAGAAAACGCCCAGTCCCGCAGAGATCGCGCCGAAAAGACTGCCTATAGCCCGTGGCACGAAATGATACGCCGGGAATCCGACCAGCGCGGCAACGCCGCTCACGCGAACGACCGCCCAAAACAATGATCCGAGCGGGTAGGGCGCCTTCCGGTGGCAAATCGCCAGATAGTACACCATCGCCACAGCTACTCCGAACACCTTCCCCGCGGCCACACCAAGGACGCCAAAAGGTTTTATGAGAATACAGTATGCTAAGGTTCCAGAAACGCCCAAGACCACGGACCCGAGCGTAACGAATTGCGGACTGTTAATTCCCGTCAGGACGCATGTCGGAAGCGTCGTTAACCCCAGCAGGAAAAAAGCCAATATCAGCAGTTGCAGAACCAGAGAGGCCTGCGCGGCCATCTCCGGCGAGACCCAATAGCGCAGGAGCGGCTCCCCGACCACAAAAAGAGGCACCGCTATAGCGAACCCGACGGCCAAGCTTAAATTGAACCCGCGCACGAAAAGGTTGCCGATTTTTTCCCTGTCGCCCTTCGCGGAAAAATCGCTGACCATCGGGAACACGATTTGCATCATTTTTCCGTTTACCCCATGAACGACCTGTGCCACCTGTTGCGGCACGATATAAAAAGTAAGGGCCGCGGTACCTACCCACGCGCCTATCATAACGCTGTCCAGCTGGGTAAAAAGCAGCGCGAAAACCCTGAAAGCCACCATATAAAGACCGAACATAAAAGTCCGCCGGAACATTTCCATATCGAATGAAAAACGTATCGGTATCTCCGGCAACAGGCGTCGGGAGGATAACCAGTAGGCGGCGGCAGCGGCGGCGCTGGCCACCAAATTGGCGACCACGACCCCGATGAGCCCGTACCCCAGCATTACGGCAGCCACCATTCCCAGCGTGGTAAGCGTGCCGAAACCGATGGATATGCCGTTAAAGACATCAAAGCGCTGAAGCCCGGGAGCGATGGACGATCCCCACCAGGTAAGCATGCTAAGAAAAAAACCGACCCCTGAAAGCCTGAAAGCCCAAACAGCCTCGCGGTAGTAAGAAGGAGGTATGACGAATAAGTGCTTTGTGAACCATTCCGCCAACACGAAAATAGTGATACACCCTACAACCCCTAAAACAGTAAAGGTGGTTAAAGTCGTGCCCAAGAGTTCGGTGATTTTTTTAGAGTCTTTTTTCGCCCTGTACTCCGCCAGGTATTTCGTTACGGCGCCGTTAAGCCCCAGATCGAGCAGCGCAAAATAACCGGTTATGGAGGAAACCAGACCCCGGATCCCGTAACCGTCATTTCCCAGCCCTTTAACGATCAGCGGCGTGGCGGCGATGGCTAGCAGGACCGGCCATCCCCAGGCCAGGGCGCTGGTCGCAAGGTTCACGATCGCCATTTCCCGGAGTGACATGTGTTTTTCAGAAGTCATTGGTTTTTTAAGCGGTCTCAATACCGCGGCTTTTCCGTCCACTGGCGCAGGCCGCGCGTCGGACGCCGCCACGCTCGACCGCGTACAGATATCTCCCGCCTTTGCGCCCATACCACATGATCTCCTGCGCGAATATTTTTTTATCCCCGGCAAAATCATGATCGCGTACAATTACGTACTCGCTTTTTTCACGACGGAGATCAGGAATCCGCCCCTTCATAACGCCATTGATATACTCCGGCAGGTTGTAATCCAAAGATATGCTGAATTTATTGTCCGGGTGACGCCCGTCGGCATAATGGACCACCCTCGTTTTTTGATATCTCAGGAGGTCCCCGATAAGCTCTTTATCAAGGACGACCTTGTTTTCAGAGAGAAACCCTGTCAAAAAAACAGCAAGTTCCTTGTACAATTTAACCCTGTTTTTAGCCAGCCTGAGGAACGACGCCTCTTCCGGAGGCCATACGATATCCCCGAATTCCGGGATGATCTGGCTAAATCCTTTCCCCTTGAGGACATTGTCCAGGACGCCGTCAAATTTTCGAAGTTCGCGTCCGATAAGCGTCCGAGGATTTTTTCTGGCGAAATCCGTCAGGGCCTCGTAAAATCGGCCGTACTTTATTTTATACCGGCCGTAAACAAAAATGGCCGCCATTTGAAATATTCCGAGGCAATGAAAGCAAAGCACCGTCCAGGAGAATTGCCACGTGCGCAGCCAGTCGTCAAGCGGCATAGAGTTAGTGGCTACGACAAGGTCCTCACACTCCTCCACGTGATGCCTGGAGCGGTCGGGCGTGGAGTGCGCCTGGAAAATAGGAATCCGTACCGTGCGGATGCCATGCTTTTTTCTGTATTCATCCCCGCCCAATTCCGAATTTACCAGTACGGTGCAGTTGTAGATATGCAACTGGTCATGCTGCCCGTTCTCCAGCAGAGTGTCTATCCCGTTCCGAAAAGTCGTATAAGTTTCCCCGGGCAGGGCGAGTATTATTTCGGTGTAGGTCACCAGCCCCGCGCTGACATATCGCGCCTGCAGATCATGAAAAGTGTCAATCTTGATGTTCACCCGCCTGATGTTTTTAAGGACTTCCGGCGAAAGGCTCTGCATGCTTAAAGACACTCCCTTGGCCATTGCGGCCTCATGCAGAGTTTTTTCAATAACAAATACGGCGTCGTTGCTGTTCTTGGTGCTGCATACCCGGAAAGTCCGGGGGTATCCGTACTTTTTCTTGGCTTTCGCCAACAGCCTGACCAGCTCGATGTCCCTTTTCAATATACCCATATTCGCATCGCAGCCGAATACCAGGTGGATCTTGTTTTTTCCGAACCACTCTATTTCCCTGGTCAGTCTCTCCACTTCAAAAGCCCGGATCTTTTTTGACCGCCCGCCCCAGTAGCAGTAAGAACATGTGAAAGGACACCCCCTGTTGGTCTCCCATGACGCCACCCAGTCGGCCTTTTCCCCGGACATCATTTTCTCGAATATCCCGCTTAAATAGGGTGACGGGACATTCCGCAGATCCAGTTCCTCCCTCATTTTCCCCGAGGAATAGAGCTTCCCGGTCTTTCTGTCGCGGTAAGATGACCCTGGAATATCCTGCAGCGACCCGCCGCCGCGATATGCTGTCAGTATCTGGCGAAAGGTCTCTTCACCCTCACCGTGCACGGCTATATCGATATAGGGGTGCTTCTCAAAAAAACCCTCCATTTTATCGGGGACCTGCGGCCCTCCGATGACGATCAGGCAATTCTTGTTCGCCCTGCGGACCGCGGCGGCGACTTCCATGCTTAAGCCCCAATTCCACATGTAACATGAAATACCCAACACGTCGACTTTCCCGACCTTGTCCGCGATACTGCCTACAGAATTCCGTCTGTAGATGAACGGCCGGAACTCGTACCCGCCCGAGTCCGGATTGTTCTGTTGGAAATAGGCCTGCAGCACTCCCACGGCGTACGGGATAAAAACATTGTCTCCGTAAGAGTTGTTGAAGTTGATCATCTGCACGCTTGTTTTTTCAGATAACTTCCGCATTATGTCTCTCCTAACCAGCGAACTGGGCTCTAGTCTTGAAGCGTGAAAAATGTATCCGTATCTCCGGCGTCAGAGGCGTCCGGGGCGTATTTTCCGGGAATCATCTGATTTTTTCAGCGGGCTCGGCGTCGGCCCAGGCTTTTTCTATTTCTGAACGTATTTTTGAGTAGGTTTGGGGAGCTTTTGAAAACCGCGCTTCCCAAATATAAACAAAGCTCAGCATCCAATAGCTCAGATAAGCCGTTCCGAGAGCTATGCCGTCCCAACCCATCAGAAAAGTCCGGCGCCTGAATATCAGCCGGTAAAGCGCCAGGAATATATGCGAAAAAGCCCGCCATAGCGGCTTCTCTTTCGGATAAACGCGCCCTTCCACCCTGCAATACATGGTATTACGATCCATCATCATATCCACGGAAGCGTGGGTCAGGTGATACATGCAGAATTTTTCAGAATTCGGCATTTTATAATGGCGGCTTGTATCAAAAGATATAGCGCCATGCACGGAATCCGTTTTTATACGAATAACGCTTTTACGGGCAAGCGCGGGAAGCACCTCGCTGTACCAGGGGGAATGAGGCGTTTCCAGGCCAAGAACGAAGCGGCGGTAGGGGACATGAATGACGTCATGACCGAAAGATGGGTTTTCGACAAGCTCCTTTATCTGCCGCGCCAAACCGGGGTGAATCAGATCGCTGGCAGTGATCACCAGGATCCAATCGCCTGTCGCATGTGACAGCCATACCTTATGATCCTGCGGAACGGCCTCGCGATCGGGCAGAAGGAACAATTTGGAAGTATATTTTTGAACAATCTCTCTGGTCCGGTCGGAACTGTGCCGGTCCAGCACTACGATTTCATCGCACCATTTAAACGACTTTAAAGTCGCCTCAACGCGTTCCTCTTCATTGTAGACTATCAAAACAGCGGTTATGGACATTTAGCACCCTGCCTGGAGAACAGGCAATACCCGATCCTTACAGAACATATATGTTAACCCATAATTCAGGACTTTTTCAAGGGAATGAAGATCGATATTTGCGTGTCTTAAGCGAACGGCGGCGCCCCACCCATGGATTCCGTAAGCCGTTACTGCCGGATTATAGCGCCGGCTCAGGCATTTTCAGCCTGGATTTGCGCCTAAAAACGCAATCCATTTGAACGACCAACATATCTCCGGGGCAGGTTAAATTCGTGAAACTGGCCAAATCGTAGATATTGACCAGACGGAAATCCCAAGCCGCCAGAAGATTAAAAATTTCAAGGAACGACTGTTTTTCCCACGACACATCGCGCTGGAAGGAGGCCTCTATCAATATCGTATCCACGCTGCTCTTTATGAAATTTTCGCCGCCGCGCAAAACATTCAACTCGTGCCCCTCCACGTCTATCTTCAGCACGTCTATCTCTCTGGCGGGCAGACCCGGTGCAATATCGTCAAGCCGGACCAGCTTTACTTTTTCCCGGCCCTTCTCCTTAACGTGCGGATTGAACGCTTTATGGAAGGGGGCCTGCGGACTGAGCGAGTGGGCGCTGTTGGTTGTCGTTATATTGATCTCGGCTTCGCCGTTAACGTCAGAAAGGGCCTGATTCAGTAAGACTACCCTGTCTTTATACAGCTTCAGGCGATCACTTAATCCGTCGAAAACATTTTTGACAGGCTCAAAACAAATAACCCTGGAACCGGGAAAAGATTTCAGCGCCGCAAGTGTGACCCGCCCCTCATTCGCGCCTACATCTATCACCCACCTGACATCAACGGAGCCGGGGATTTTATCGAAAGGATCCAAAACTTTTTTCCGCATGTTCTCAATTATTATCTTCACTACGGGAGGAATAAAGTCAGTCAGCGCTAAATTAACCCCTAAAATTTTCATAGCCTCTCAACAACCGACGGTTTGCCCAAAAAATAGTTGCAGCGCTTAAGATATTAAGTTTTAAAGCTCGTGTCAGCGCGCGAATCGGACCTAAACGCTCAGCAATATTCTTATTATACTAAATGCGCGGCAGCGCGGCCCTGAACCATGATGCGGACACTACACCAGCGCGAAAGCCGCAAAATACGGCGGAAAGGCTATGGCCAGAAAATCCCGCCATCGCGTAATTCTTCCGGCATTTACTTCGCGACTTTTATATAATCTATAAGTCGTACCGCCGGAACTACTCTTCGGCAGATAAGCCGCTGCACGGACGGACACACGCCAATTTATGATCATACGCCCCCTTCTTACAGGGATATTAAGCCTGCTGCCTGGCTCGCGGATAGTGCACTATCTTCGCGCGAAAAAGAACATCTCCTACGCGAACGCGCGCTATTGCTACTGCGTCTGGCTGCGGCACTTGCTGGCCGCTCATGAAAGCGGTCTACTTACCGTTTTCCCGCGAACTATAGCCGAATTAGGCCCCGGAAACTCCCTGGGCACAGGCCTTGCCGGCCTTCTTTCCGGTGCCATGCAGTATTACGGGCTGGACATCGTCAAATACTGCTCCAGCCGGCGCAACCTTGAAATTTTTGACGAGCTCGTCAGCTTGTTCCAGGCCAGGGCACCCATACCTGACGAAAATGAATTCCCTGAGATCAAGCCCTCCTTAAAATCATACGCTTTCCCCCGGCATATACTTTCAGAAGAACACCTCAAAATAACGCTGGCCCCGGAACGCCTGGCGCAACTGCGCTCGGACATTATCAGCCTCGGTCGGGACCACCCGTCGCAAACCCGGCAGATACACTACTTCGCGCCATGGAACAACGCGGAAAACATAAAGCTGTCAACGGTTGACATGATCTACACGCAGGCCGTAATGGAACACGCGGAACCGCTCGGCGAAATCTATAACAATCTTCATAAATGGCTTAAGCCTGGCGGATTTATGTCGCACCAGATAGATTTCCGCAGCCATGGCACCGCAGCGGACTGGAACGGCCATTGGGGATATTCCGATTTTATGTGGAAACTGATAAAAGGCAGAAAACCGTATTTAATAAACCGGGAACCGCTGTCCGCACATATCGCCCTTCAAAAAGAAGCGGGGTTCAAAGTAATATCAGTACAAAAGTTCCTGTCCGAGTCCGGCCTTAAGACCACCCGTCTATCCCGCAGATTCAGGCATTTATCTGAAGATGATCTAACGGTTTCAGTGGCACTTATTCAGTCCATAAAGATCTGACCTCTTCCTTCCTCTCCCATACGCCGGAACACGCCTGTCGCAGCTATTCCCCGGACTATGAGAGTTGCATATGCTCATGTTCCGGCTTGAGCATTAACCTGAATCCTGCAGCTCACAATGATTCCAATAGAGAAATGAGTGGGACAAAATTATTCTGCAGGATTCCCCGCACAGCGGGCGGAGGGCCACGCGCTATGCGCGACAGGCCCGACGAGGTGTATTCCTCCCGAAGGGCGCCCGTTATACGGGCGGAAAACTTCGAACGAAGTTTTCAGGTCAATATTTCACGTCGCAGCTTTTATATAATTTATGCATGGCAGATATAGCGGCCCGGACTGAAAAAACAAAATGCCCTTATTGCGGCGAAACAAATTTCCAGGAGAGCGAGTTTTGCTGGGCCTGTTATAAAAACTTGCGCATTCCAGAAGGAACGCGCCATGGACAAAAGCCGGCCGAAGACCTGACAATTCCGGGAAACGCCACGATCACCGGAAAAATTGCCGAACCAAAAGGCCGGGCTGCCGTAACCGGCGATAATTCATACCAGTCCGACCCTTTGATCCCCCCATCTTCTGACGCTCAAATTTCGGGGACTAAGTTTTCCGCCTACGGCAGGCTAACGCTGGTCGCGGGACTATTCATTTTTTATCTTCAATGGATAAGAAAAGAAAACTATTTTTCATTCCTTGATTTTATAAATCTGGCTTTCCACGAAGCCGGACATCTTTTCCTGGGGTTTTTCGGACGCTTCATCATGATGCTGGGCGGAACTATCTTCCAACTGCTGATACCCGCCGTTTGCGCGGTCCACCTCCGGCGTCAGGATAACCGTATCGGTTGGCAGCTCTGCCTCTTCTGGTTCGGCGAGAATCTTTTAAACATCAGCATTTACGCCGGCGACGCGATAAACCAGGCCTTGCCGCTGGTCGGCGGCGGCGAACATGATTGGACCTATCTGCTTACGGCAACGCATCTGATAGCCCATACTCCGGCAACGGCTAAAGCCATCTTCCTGACCGGCTCAGCGATTATATTCTGGAGCCTGTACCTTATCGCGCGCGACGGCATTGAGACTCTGCTGGTTCTTAAATCAAATAAATGAAACCCATTTTCCCGATATGCCTGTTGTCGGCTATCTTGACGACCACCGCTCAAGCCCAAAGGCCGCCGCTCGCAGCCGGTCCTTCGGTAGAATCCGGATTCCAGCTGAGCGAACCTGCCGGGTTCCGGACCAGCGAAGTTTTCTCCAGGCTGGAACTGCCTCTGGGCAAAGCGGGGAATTACACCTTCAGGTCCGCGGCAAATTTATCGCGAATGTCGGTTACAGACACCCTATCCGCCCCCGGCGAACTCTATAAGGGCGGCGCTGAATTTATGGCGGAAACCGGGGGCCGGAGCTTTAAGATGGGTTTTGATTCCAACTCCGACCGCCCGTTCTACGGGTTGGACACGATAAACTTTGATTTCACCTACACTTTCACATTGAGCGAAAAAAAGGGCCACGCCCTGCTCGGCGGCCTTAATTATTCCTCCCAGCGGAGCTTCGCGCGCAATATTCCTATCCCGTTTATTATCTACCGCTACCAGAGCGGGGATTTTTTTATGATCTTCCCGTTCCTGTACCGCTTAAAGCTTTCAGAAAAAACTTCACTCAGCCTCACCTACTTCCCGGTCAAAAACCTGAAAGCGTCCCTGCGCTATCAGGCCGGGCCGGATTTCCACGCTGATCTTGAGGCCGGCGGCGAGCTGGACCAGTTCCTGCTGGCGCGCCGTACCGACAAAAGCGAACGATTCTACTACCAGCGCTACACCGCGGCAGTTAAACCGTCTTTTCAGCTATACAAGGATTTGCGCCTGGCCGGCGCTCTGGGATATTTTTTCAAGGGGAACTATTACAGAGGAACCACTTACGCAGACGACCATGGGAAGGTCAATATAGGCGGCGCGCCCTACTTTAATCTTTCGTTAAAGTATATCTTCGGGCCCTCTGCTCCGGGTAAGAGCAACGCCCCGTCTATACCGCTATAGTGAAACGGGCCGTCTCACCTGCCTAATCGCCTCATAAAGGACTAAGCCGGCGGAAGTGGAAAGATTCAATGAGCGGACATGGTCGGACCACATTGGTATGCAGTAAAGCTTATCTGCGTACTTTTCGTACATCATATCGGGAAGACCGGCCCCCTCGCTGCCGAATATGAGGCAGGAATCTTCCCGGTACGGAGCGTCCCAGTAAGCCGTCTTGCCTCGTGTGGACAGGAAAATTAGCGGCGGCTTTTCACCCAGGGTGCTTAAAAAACTTTCAAAATCCTTATAAATAGAATATTTCAGGTACTGCCAGTAATCCAGGCCTGACCGCCGTATTTCCTTTGAATTTATCTCAAAACCCATCTTTCCTACAAAAACCAGTTCGGCTCCGGCAGCGACGCAAGTGCGGCCGATATTGCCGGCGTTCCATGGAATATCGGGATTGATAAGGACAATTTTCATTTTATTGTATCTTGAAATCCGGAGCAAATTCCTTATGCCAAAGTTCAAGCATCAGGAGCGCCCAGAGTTTGTAGCCGTGGTCGCGCGCACCGCTCTGATGTTCGTCCCATAGCCTGACAATGTGTTCCCTGTTAAAATAGCCGCGTCCCAGCGCTTTGGAGGAAAGGCATGTTCCCGCCCAATAATCCTTTAACTCTCCCCTGAACCAGGGTCCCAGCGGTATGCCGAAACCCATCTTGCCCCTTTTATATATCCGTCTGGGCAACATATCCTTAAAGGTTTCTTTTAATATCCACTTGGTGCCGTTGATGCCCTTGAGCTTCAAATGGCTTGGCAGGCGGTATGCGAACTCTATTACCTTCTGGTCGAGGAACGGGGAACGGGTTTCAAGGGAATTTGCCATGGAGGCGATATCCATCTTGGTCATCAGGCATTCCGGCAGATACGATCTGAAATCGACATAGGATAATTTGCCCATGAGATCCTGGCCTGCCGGTGCCTTGAACAGTCCGGTTATATATCTTTCTCCGTACCGGATATCTTTGCCCAGCGCGGCTTCAAACGCCGGGGTAAACAAGCCTTGTTTTTCGTCCGGCCCGAAAAATGAGATTGTAGACAGGTAACTAAGCGGCAGATCATCATACAGGGACGCCTTCATAAATTTCCCCGCGCGCCAGAAAACGCCGTACGGAGCTTTTTTTGGAAAAAACCGTGTAAAATTCAGGAGCGCTTTTTTTAAGCTTTCCGGCATGACGCCGCAATAAGAATCCAGCTTCATCGCTACGTAGCGCAAATAGCCGCCGAAGGCCTCGTCACCCCCGTCGCCGTTCAGGGCCACGGTCACGGCTTTTCTGGTCTCTCGGGAAACGAAATAAGACGGCAGGGCGCTGGCGTCCGCATATGGTTCGCCGTAGTGACGCACAAGCTTCTCCAGCACATCCGTCATCCTGGCTTCTACGATAAACTCCGTATGCTTCGTGCCGTACATCTCCGCCACCTGCCGGGCGTAACCGAGTTCAGAGAACCCGGCTTCTTTGAAACCTATTGAGAAAGTCTTTACAGGCTGGTCGGAACTCCTGGCCATCAGCGCTACCACGACCGAAGAGTCTATACCGCCTGAAAGAAAGGCTCCCAGAGGGACCTCGGACATAAGCCTTATTTTGGTAGCCTCCAACAGCTCTTTATAAAGCCTTTCTTTAACATCGGCCAGCGGCAGATCAAGTTTCCCCTCGCTCACCGGCAGGTCCCAATATCTTTCAATCGTGACCTCCCCGTTCTCAAACGTCAGGATAGACGCCGGCTCTAGTTTTTTTACGCTTTTAAATATGCTGAGCGGGCTTGGGATGTACTGGAGCGTGAGGTAGGCGTCCACGGCGCGCAGGTCTATGTCGCGGGGAATAGCCTTGTCCGCCAGAAGCGCGTTTAATTCCGAGGCGAAGGCGAGAAATGTTCCGTTCATGGAATAAAAAAGAGGCTTCTTGCCCACTCTGTCCCGGGTCAGCACCAGCCTTTTTTTTCGGCTGTCCCAGATCGCGATGGCGAACATACCCCGGAGCTCTTTGACGAAATCGGTCCCCAACTCCTCATAAAGGTGGATAATGGTCTCGGTGTCGGACTTTGTTCTGAAGATATGCCCATTTTGGATCAGCCGCTCGCGCAGCTCCTGAAAATTATAGATCTCGCCGTTGAAGACTATCCAGATGGAACCGTCCTCGTTAGAGATGGGCTGATGCCCCGTGGAAAGGTCGATTATGGAAAGCCGGCGCATGGCCAGTCCGATATTGCCTTCGGTGTGAAAGCCTTCGTCGTCCGGACCCCTGTGCTCAAGGAGATCGCTCATTTTTTTGAGCTCTTCTTTGTTGACGGGCTCAGTGCCAGCGTAATTATATTTTCCGCAGATTCCGCACATAGTATAGATTCCGGATTCAGGATTGCTGATTTAAAATCAAGACCCCGTAATACTCCTCCAGTATATTTTTTATTGAAAACCTGTTTATGGACTCTTTAGCCTTTCGGGAATATTTCAGAGCTTTTTCCTTGTCGCTTATAAGTTCATAAATTGCTGCCGCAAGGCCGGCGGCGTCTTTCACGGGGACAAGGATCCCAGTAACATTATTAGCGATTATCTCGTTGGGCCCGGATGGGCAGTCGCTCGAAATCACGGGCGTTCCGCAAGCCATGGCCTCAACCAAAACATTGCCGAAGCCCTCCCAATTGGAGGACAGAACAAATACTGAAGAACGCGCGACATACTTATGAGGATTTTCCATGAACCCTAGAAAGGCCACGTCTTTCTCCACATCCAGCTCCCGGCAAAGATTCACCAATTCCTCTTTTCGCGGCCCCTCTCCTAGAAACACCAGCCTGCAGGCCAATCTGCTTCTGACCATCTTGAAAGCCCGGATGAGATAATCGGGAGCTTTCCGTTCCGCGAATGAACCGACACTGATAACGACAGGCAGGCTGCCGTTAAACCAATCCGTTGTGGAAACGGGCTCGTTCTTTCGTATTTGTATCCCCTCAATATCGATCGGGTTATATATCACTTTTACCTTATCTTCCCTGACACCGAAAGACCCTATTATATCGTCTCTAACACCTTTCGACACCGCGATGGTGAGGTCCGCCGCGTTGTAGAAGTATTTAAACAAAGATCGGTATATGAAATCGGTTTTTCTGTAGAGTTCTATTGAAGGCGTTGAGTGCTCGCTGAATATAGTCCGGCATCTGACACCGGATAGTTTGCCGGCAGCAAACAGAATGAAATTTATTCCGGTCAAAAATCCGAATAAGACTTGCGGCCGCTCCCGCCTAATTATTTTAGCAACCTTCAAGATCCGGCCCGCCGTCCTCAAAACCTTAACGAACAGATTGCCGGCTGGCGCGGAATCCAGAACATATATTTTAATGCCTTCAGGGATCTTATAGACCATCTCACCCGTCAACAAGACGCAGACCGGCTCAATCCGACCGGTATCCAGATTCTCCAGCAGGGTGGCAAGGACCCTTTCAGCCCCGCCTTTTCCCAGGTTGTAAGCCGCGAACAGCACCTTTGTTTTTGTCATTTATTTAAATCCCGCGTATCCGAAAGGTCAGCGTTTAACTTTACCGAGCATAGCGTATATTTTTATTTGACTATCGTCGGGGAATAGCCGAATGAGCTTTTTTATCATTCCCTTAACGCCGCGCCAGGCCGCGAATATGAATCTATATAGCCCGGCCGGGAGGAACAACAGGCCCGCGTCCCAGAACCAAAAGCTGGGATACGCTCCGAAGACATGCACGCACTCGTTCCATAGTTTTTTATCGACCCTCAAGCCGCAGGACTTCGCATAAGGAATATTCCACTTGTTTTTCGCTTTAACATATCGTCTGGCCTGATCGGCAATTTCCCGGGAATACCCGAGCCGCTCCAGATGGAGATATATCTTCGCCAGATCAATCCCGACGTTAAAAAAGGTTCCGCGCTTGCCCCACCGGGGCTCTTTCTGCCCGTAGTGAATTTGCTCGACAAGGACATCGCGCAGCACGGAACCGTTGCGCTCGGAGAGCGCCCTGACCAGATATCCGATATGGGTCCAATATGTGCCGTAATATCCGGACAGGTCATATGATTCCCATAGTTTTTTATTGATTACGCAGGAAGAAGCGAGGGTGCTTTTAAATCTGGTTACGCGGAAAAAAGTATTCCCGTCCACATTCAGATAATTTTTATCTATGGGCTGAGCCGCGTCCTCGTAATTAGCGAAGATTGCCGCCACATCAGGGGCCGCCGCTATCGCCTCAAGGACCTTCCTTACCGCGCCGGGATCGGTGAGGTGATCGTCATCGGATATGATCCAGACGAATTCTCCACGCGCGCGGCGGACCACCTGATCGAAGTTCCGATCCATCCCCAAATTCGTGTCGGTTCGAAAATAATGGACGCGGGGGTTTTCACCGACCACCTCTCTTATTATAAGCGGGGTTTTATCTGTGGAGCAATTATCAGAGATGACCAGCTCGACAGAGTCCGAAAGCTGCGGCAATATACTGCCAAGCGACTCTGCGATCCTGTGTTCGCCATTGTGCGTTGGCATGCCGATTGACAGTTTAATCATTAAAGATCTTTTATTCCGTATTTTTTCAGGATATTGCAGAGCCCTTCCCTGGGAGAGAAGCGGGGATGCCATCCCAGATTTTCCAGTTCGGATATATCCCCTTTTGAATCCATTATCTCATCCGGCCGATACGGAATGGCGCCAAAATTCAGATTTGTATTACTGCGGGAAAGATCTTTAATTAGACCAACAAACTCTTTTATCTCAATGCTTTTTCCTGTCCCTAATTCGTAAGTTTTATAACTGAAATTAATATTCGACACGTTTTCCATCACTTTCATATAAGCCTCAACCGCGTCACCTACATAAATGAAGTCTCTTTTTTGATTCCCATAGGTCAGGTTAACGGTTTTGACTTTTTGAACCGCAATATTCTGGATCATGCTTTCAACGAATTTATCGGGGCCGTCCTGCTCCCCATAAATATGTTCCAGCATTATATTCGCGACTTTTATTTTTTTGGAAAAATACTTTAACCAGGTATTAAAACTTTTCTTAGACAACGAATAATCTAGGAGATGCGTGTAAGAGAGGTGTTCTTTATTAAAATATGAATCCGTGTTGATAAAACACCCGGTTCCATGTTTTATCGCTAACTCTAAAATTTTTATAGGGAAGATTAAATTCGAGTCCAATATCGCGGAGGTTGGCGTTCCGGCTCTGCCGTAGTTCGTCGCCGTGTGAACAATACAATCAAACCGATTTTCTTGAAAAACCGCATCAAGCTCTTTTCTGTCACTATCATAAACAACGACGCGGCCGGTTAAGAGGTCCTGTATTCTGAATAAATTTGAAAATGAGCGTTTCAAAACAACAACGTCATACTTATCGTGATCGATCATTGAGCGAAGCAGATGGCTTCCCAAAAAACCCGTAGCACCCGTCAGGAGCACTTTTTTTCTGCTCATTTAGTTCAATCCTCTTTTTGAAAATCTTTTTGTTAGTATATCAAACCGATATTTTAGTATCAACGACTAATTAGCTCCGCAAAAACTCCGATTTCCGGACAGGACAAATAACCGGCTTCTGCCGGATCCGCCGCATGTTGAAGATATTCCGTGATGCCAGAGCGTCTCCGCGCCCCTATCGCGCGTCGTCCGCCGCTTTGCCGCTGAACTGCGCCCAGACCTTGCCTAGCGACTGGCCCATCTGGTAAACGAATATCATCCCCGCGATGGTGATAAAAACGTAGCCAAGCACGTGCACGCATGTGGCGTACGCGAAAGCCACTTCCCTGTTTACGCCCCAGGAACCGGCCACTTTGGCGATGGCAAATTCAAAATTGCCAAAATAGCCCGGCATGCCCGGGATGGATACCGCGACCGCGGCGCTGAAAAGAAGAACCACGCACCTGAAACCATTTACTATGTCGCTTATGCCGAAGGCGCGGGCCACCAGATAGAAATTAAGCGCGTCCAGGATCCACTGCCCGGCCGCCAGCGCGACCACTGCGGCCGCGGTCTTAAAAGAATGGAAGGCCCTGACTCCCAGGGCCAGATGCCCCAGCCCTTTGGTTACGCGCGGGAATTTATTAAAAAATCCGGAAAAGAACCGGTGTGTAATGATCTCGTCTATGAACACCAGCATCAGCAGGCCGGCCAGAAGTCCCCCGAGCAGGACCCAGAAGTAGCCGCCGTAACTTATAAAGCCCCCTGTAATCCCGCCGAGTCTGGCCGCCAGCACGAAGAGGATGACAAGAACTATGGTGTCCAGCGCGCGCTCAACCAGGATAGTGGCGAAAACCGTCACTACCGGGATGGTAAAAAGTCCGGCGCCGAAAGTGCCGCGGACTATTTCGCCAAGGCGCAGCGGCAGAACATTGCTTAAAGCTAATCCTGCGGCTTCCAGCCGGAACGCGTCCCAGAACCGCACGGGCCTGGCCGGGTCAAGCAGAAGCTTCCATCTCAGCCCCCTGAAAAACATCTCCGCCAGCACAACAAAAAAGGTCGGTATTATGATCAGAGGATTGACGCGCGAATATATTTCAGCCAGCTTGCTGAAATCAATATTCCTGAAAGCAAAATACAGCAATGCCGCGCTGATCACCAGGCCGCCGACGATGGATAATTTGGTTTTCATAATTTCGCGGATTGGCTACTGGCGGACCAACCGAAAGCTGCGAGCCCCCGATCTGCGTCTCTTGCCAATCCTCCAATCCTCTGATCTTCTACACCGCGTCGATACTTCTCAGGAACGCCTCTTCCGCGGCTGGGCGGCCAAGAAACTTTTCCACCTGGCCGGCCTCGTCGTAACTTCTTCCCGGCGCGAGTATAAGTTCGCGGTAGCGGGCGCCGGTAGCGGGATCCATGATCCCTTTCTCCTCAAAAACGGAGAAAAGGTCGGCGGCTATCAGTTCCGACCAGAGATAGCTGTAATAGCCGGCCTCGTAGCCGCCCATCAGGTGGCCGAAACTCGCGGCCGGGTGCGTGCCGGAACTCATCGGGATAAGGGATATTTTTTTCATCAGCTTCTCATAGAGCCTGGTGGTGTCCACCTTTCCTTTGGCGGTGTGATACCTGAGGTCAAGGATGCTGAAAAAGATTTGCCTGAGATAAACCAGCCCTGAGTCCATATTTTTAGTGCTTATGAGTTTTTTTATGAGGCCGTCCGGAAGTTTATCTTCCGGCCTTTTATAATGGCCGGAGACCCGTTTAAGAACCTCGCCGTAATAGGCCCAGTTCTCCAGCATTTTGGAGGGCACTTCCACAAAATCGCGCGAGACGCTGGTGCCGGAGAACTTGCCGTATTTAGCCTTTGTGAAAATATTATGCGTGACGTGGCCGAATTCGTGGAACAGCGTCACCAGATCGTCGAATTTCATCAGCGCCGGAGCGCCGGAGCATGGGCTGGGAAAGTTCGCCACGATAGCCGCAGCCGGCACGATGTAGGACCCGTCTCTGTCTTCGCGTCCGTGGCGCAGCCCGAAGCACGCAGCGTGCTTGTACTTGCCGTCGCGCGGGAACAGGTCAAAGTAGAAATAGGCGGCCGTGGACCCGTCAACATTCTTCACCTTGTAAGCGCGCGCGTCCTTATGCCACACTGGCAGGTCCGCCGTCTCAAACTTTACGGCGAACACGCGTCCGAAAATATCAAACATCCCATTAATTACGGTCTCCAGCGGAAAGTACTCCTTTATCTTCTCATGGTCCAGGGCGTACTTTTCTTTCTTGAGCTGGTTGTTATAATAGCGCCACTCCCAGGCGTCCAGTGTCTTATCCAAACCGCCGACGCGCTTGTTCTTCAGTTTTGCCCGCTGGCGCAGTTCCTTTCGGCCCTTTTTCCTGAGCTTGGCCCAGGTGCGTTCGAGAAACTCTATTACATTGGCACTGTTCTTGGCCATGCGATCGTCCAGCATGTAATCCGCGAAGTTGGGATAGCCGATAAGCCCGGCGATCTTACGCCTGAGGGCTATGGCGTCTTCCATCAGCCTGACATTAGACGCCGCGCAGCGGTTGTTGAACATGGCTTCCAGCCGCTTTCTGGCCCCGTCCGATTCGGCGTTGTCCATGAACGGGATATAATCCGGATAATTCATGGTGACAAGATACTTGCCGTCCGAAGTTTTTTCAAGGCGGCTGACAAAGTCCTCCGGCAGCCCCTTCAGTTCCTCAAGGGTCAGCGGCAGGCTATCGTTAACTTCGCGCAGATTTTTGGAGAAGCTGAGCTCCAGTTCTATAAGCTCCTTCAGGAGTTTCTTGACCTTATTCTTTTTTCTGGGCTCCAGGCCGAGACCGTTTTTTTTAAAATCCAGAAGAGTTTTTGAAAGTAAGCGGCTTTCCACCTCTCCGAGTTTCTCGCCTTTGGCCGCGTATTCGTTGAGAGCGTTAAAAATATCCTCACGGGTAAAAATATCCACCGAATACTGGCTGATCCTCAGCTCCAGCTCCTGCGCGGCTTTACGCACTTCAGCATTATCCGAAACATAAGCCATTGCTATAGGGATGTTAACTGCTTCGCTGAAATCGCTTACGGCGCGCTCAAAAGCCAGCACCGTGTTGCTGAAATCCCGGTTTTCTCTGGAGAGGAGAGCAAGACCTTTTACACCGGCCTCAAAATCGTTTATGACCTGGTCGGCCAAAGCCCTGATGCCCTCGGGGGTATAATCAAAAACAGGAGCGCCATTGTCCATATATCCTCCATTCACTCCAGACTTGGGGTAATCTTCAACGGATATCTATATTATAGCCCTAATTTCATCAGTTGGTAAAATTGCCAAAGCGCCGTTATCTGCATATGGTGATAAAAGCAGCATTGATGGAGAGGTTTTCACTGCCGGACACTTTAAAGATGACTTGCCGCCGTTCCCTGAAAAGTTTCTTGGGACACCGCCCTGTGGCATAAGGCCCACACCGCCATGGGTCCTAAAGCGGCCCTTTCTGGGCCTTTGGCCCCTTATCGTCCTTAGGAATAGCGGTTAAACTATATCTGATAAATAACGCGGAGGTATCAAATGAAAAAAATTATCGCCAAAATCGCTATAGCCGCCACGGCTTTCCTGTTTTTTACAGTTTCAGGTTTAAACGCGCAAAACTCTTTCAACCTTAACGCTATTAACGCGGATGAAATAAAGGCAGCCATCGCGGCTGATCGGTCCGAAGCGCCCGATTCCCAAAAACAAATAGCCCCGTCAAGTGCAGATATTCAGAAAGAATGGACCATAATGGTCTTTATGAATTCCAAAAATAACCTCAGCCAGAGCGCCGCGTTCGGCCTTTCCGGCAAATGGGCCGCGAAAGATTTAGCCGAAATGAAAAAAGTCGGAACCACCGATAAGATTAACGTGGTGGTGGAATTCGGCACCACGGGCAAGGGCTCAAAGCGCATGCTGGTGGGCAAGAGCGGCCTTTTCTCCAGCGGTGAAAAAGTTTACAGCCAGGACCCCAAAGCCGACATGGGAGACTACAAGCGCGTCATAGACTTCGTGAAATGGTCCAAGCAAACCTTCCCCTCCAGGAAATACATGCTCATCCTCTGGAACCACGGGCTCGGCTGGATAGATCCGGTGATGAAGATTCCGGGGGCTGGAACCGCCTCTGCCGACAAGGGCATACTTTTTGACGATGAGACCAAGCACTATGTCCGAACGCGCGAGCTTGGCGAAATACTGCGCCAGGGCGGCTATGTGGATGTGTTCGCCATGAACGCCTGCCTGATGCAGATGGCCGAAGTGGCCTATGAAGTTAAAGATAACGCCGGGCTGATAGTCGCCTCTGAAGAGACTATGCTGGCCTACGGTTTCGACTACGAGAAACTCCTGAACTTCATGAACGCCGACACCGCCGCCGACAATGAGCAAATAAGCGACTTCTTCATCAATTGGGAGCGTGATTTCTACGCGGCAGGCGCCAGCGTGGGCTTCGCGCATATACCGCTTAGCGCCATGACAGCCACTATTTCCACGTTGCGCCCAGCGGCGCTTAACGACCTGCCTGCCTACCTGGACGCTTTCGCAGGCGCGGCTATGCGCAACAACGAAACAGAGGCTGTAAAAACCGCGGTCGCCGGAGCTATCCGCTTCTCCAGCCTAGATCCGAAGAACGACAAGAAGAAGATGATAGCCCCTTACGCCGATCTCTACGACTTCGCCGGCATAACAGGCGGTAACGCCAAGAATCAGGAAACCCGGGAGGCAGCCGAAAGCCTGAGGACATTCATAAAAACCAAGCTTGTGATACGCAGCCTTGGCCTTAACAGCGATACCGAAAATGGCTACGACTACAGCAAAGTGGGCGGCATAGCCATCAATATGACGATGAAAATAAAACCCGTGCCGCCCCAGCTGGCAGCCGTCTCGCAAACCAAATACGCAGACCTGTCGCTTTCCAGAGCCTCACAATGGGATGAATTCGTGACATGGACCGACGGCGTGTGGAGCAAGTGAGCCGCTTTTTCGTATTTTTTATTTTTCCCGGCTGTTTCGCCACGCTAAAGGAGTGGACTTAAATCTTTTCCTGAAAGCCGAGATAAATCCGCTGACGGTTTTATAGCCGATAATGTCGGAAATTTCGCTGACGGAATATTTTTTATTGCGGATCAGGGCCAGAGATTCATCAAGGCGCCGGTCGGCGATATAACTGAACGGTGATTTCGAAAATTCTTTACTGAAAACTCTGAGCAATGTAGCCTCGCTGGCAAGGGAGTATTTCGCCAGCTCGGTCATCGTCACATCGGAGAAAAGATGGGTTTCTATGTAATTTAGCGCCCGCTTAAGTATCGGAACGTTATCATACAAACTGCCCGCCTCCAGATTAAAAACATTCTTTGACGGCTTAAATGTTTCCGAGATGTAATAAATTTCTTTCAAAATTTCCGTCTCCAAAAACGCGGTCGCCTCATTGGAGTTGTTGCCGGCTTCAATACGCTCAAAGATAAAACGGTGGATGATTTCATTAAGCCAGTTCGTCCGCTTAATTATTTTTGTCTTGCCGAAAACAGCAAAAAGCGATTTGGCTGGGATCTTGTAAATTTTCGCGGTTTTTCTAATCAACGCCCGGCTGGGACATAATACCGCCAAATGAGATATCTCGGTTACGGATTTTAATCTGATCCCGGTTCCGGCGGGAATGAGCATGGTCGCAAGCGCGTCAAGCTGAACGGGAGGATGGGCGCCGGGGATCGCGACGTCGATTATTGAATGACATCTCGCGAATATGAGCGCCGGCCGCGGCAAAGCCTCCGAACTCGCGAAATCAGGCCCTACCTTATAATAAACGATCCCCAATGAAGATTTAAGGTCCTTGAATTCATCCACGATCAGACCTTCGGTCTGAGACGATCTGTCATCGGAAGAGGCGGGGTTTAATTTGTGTCCCGGTGTTCCATTCATACCTCCAATATTAGCAATTAAGCGGGGCTTTTGTTTCGCGCGAATTCCCGGCGCGGATTCACCGGATTATTTTTTGAGGATATAGCGATACCGTGTTTTTTCATTCCCGCGATATAATATTTTTGCAGTCAAATCCCCAGAGGAGGAGTATATGAAAAAGAAAGCGATCCTGTTGTTGTTCTGCGCCATGCCCATTTCCGCGGCAAGCGCGCAATTTGCCCCCGGAGACCAGACGGTGACAACCTGCTCTGACGGACCCTCATTCTACGCTGAAGTTAATACGCACGCCAACAGCGTATACAAAGTGTTCGGATATCGCGCGAACGGAAAACTGGCAAAACAAAACCCCGATATCATCAACGCCTGGGTAGGGGTGGAGACAAATCCCCTGATCCTGCCTCTTAAGAATACAGGAGAGGGTTACCTGCTCAAGACAAACGATCCCGGCATAGCCCCGCAGAAGGCGGAGATGGCCTTTTTCATGCGGACCGAGTGGGATAATAACGGAGCATATACAACAAATTACCACCCGTTCAGAACATGTGAGCAATTGACCGTTCCGGGCTCTTTCGCCGGCGGCGATATTTCCAAGGCAAGCTGGGACATTGTATTAAAAGGCTTTACACAGGAGCCCTTCAGAAGGGAAACGGTAAACGGCAAATGCGTGGACAATACCGGAGGACATGAATTCACCTATTGTTCTGATCGTTTGACAAAATCCGAATGTGAAACCCCGGATGCCCGTTGTCGCTGGCAGGCTTCAGAGTTTCAGTGGCCGCCGGCCAGCACCGACCATTAAATATACGATGATGAGACTGCCGCCGCCTTTCCTTTATCCGGCTTTCTTAGCCGCGATGGCTTTGACAACGGAAGGCGGCGCCAGTTTTGAAACGTCGCCTTTAAAATGAGCAATGTCGCGCACCACGCTTGATGACAGGTAGGAGTAGCGCTGTCGCGGCATGAAGAACACGGTCTCTATTTCGCGGTAAAGTGTGCGGTTGATTCCGGCTATCTGGAACTCATGCTCAAGGTCTGAAATAGCCCGCAGGCCCCGCACTACGACCTTGGTCTTTTTGCGTCGCACATAATCCACCAGCAGTCCCTCAAAATAGTCCACTGTCACATTTTTTCGTCCCTTCAGCACGGCCTTCAGCATATCCACGCGCTCCTCAACCGTAAACATCGGTTTTTTGGCGCTGTTCACAAAAACGCTGACGATCAACTGGTCAAAGATCTTTGAGGCGCGATCTATAATATCAAGATGCCCGAAAGTTACTGGGTCGAAACTGCCCGGATAAACGGCTATCTTCTTTTTCATGCGTTCTCCTGACTTAAACCCCTCATTTTTTCCGAAGAAGGCCAAAGCTGCGGGGTAAAAATCCATTATACAAAAATGCGCCGGCCGCAGCGGGCGTGAGAGTGTGCCGAAGTTTGAATAATACTGGGAAAGGTGATAAGATTAAATCGGCTCCACCAACAGCAGGCTGCGGATCCGGCGTGGCGCCGCGGGTGGAGCAATGTTCTGGTAAAAACAGGGAGCTGCAAAATGAAACCTCTCATCCTTTGTATTTATCTGCTGTTTCCTTATCCGCCCGCGCTTCACGCTCAGAGAGCGGACACGCCTCTCATGCCCTACAGATTCGGACAACTGTGGGGTTACACGGATAAAGCTAAAAAAGTCATTATCCGGCCGCGCTTTGATTTTGCCTGGCCATTCCGTGAAGGCCTGGCCATGGTGATATCCGGAGGCAGATACAATTATGTAGGCACGGCCGGCAAACTGATGTCACCAACATCCTATCAGGCTGCCGGGGAATTCAGCGAAGGTTTGGCCCCGGTAAAACTGAAAGGCGCTTGGGGGTATATAGACAAGACCGGGCGTACCGTCATCCCTTTTGAATACGAAAGCGCTATACAGGTGAGCGAAGGCCTGGCTGGGGCAAAAAAAGACGGGCACTGGGGTGTGTTGGATATTACTGCCAACCGGTTCACTCCGACAAAATATGATGAAATCTTTCAGTTCAGCCAAGGCTTGGCCAGAGTAAAGACGGGGGGCCTATACGGATATATCGACAAAACCGGCGTCGAGGCCATTCCACCCGTATATGAAGAAGCTTTTTCTTTTCAGGATGGTTTCGCCTCAGCCCGCCTGCGCGTGCAGTACGGATTTATCAGCCTGGAAACAAAATCTTTCAAGGCAAAAGAGTTTTTCAACGTCGGGCCTTATACCGAAGGTCTGGCGCACGCGGAGAAGCAGGCGGACACCTCAGGCCGGTGCGGCTATATAGACGCGGAGGGCGTTGAAAAAATACCGTTTTCTTATTTCATGTGCGCCGCTTTCAGCGAGGGCCTGGCCCCGGTCCTTAAATCGCAGACCGGCAAATGGGGTTTCATAGACCGGACGGGAAAGGACGCCATAGCTTTCAAGTATGACCAGATCTCCGGCTTCAAAGACGGAGCGGCCAAAGCCGTGTTTGAGGGCAAAACATTTTACATAGACACGAAGGGCGCGGAATACTTCCAAAATAACCGCGTAGATATGCGCGGTAACCACCCTTAAAGCCTGTTCTACCGGACTTAAAACGGGGACGCGTTTAAGGCGCTATGCGCGCGTGCGCTCTGAGACCATTTTTGGTATTATAGCGCAGACACATTATTCTCGGAACTAAAAGGAAATGGTCCGGTGACCCCCGCTCTTCACCCCCTTTCGGGAGAATGCGGGATCAAGATATGGTCGTCCCCTCTTCTGTTGAAATGTTATCCGCTTGTCTCGCGGTCGGAACAGCACAGCTGCTGATCACCCTGCGTTTCTTTTTTCGCGTCCGCCCCCGGCCCGCGAAACCTTTCCGCGATCCTCCAGCCCGCGTGTCGGTAATTGTTCCCTGCAAAGGTTCCCCGGAAAACTTAGAATCCAACGTCCGCTCTCTTTTAGAACAGGATTATCCCGGCGAGGCCGAATATATTTTTGTCGTCCCGTCACGCGGCGATCCGGCTTTTAAAAACCTGGAGGCCATTCTTTCCCGGCCGGGGCCGCGCCGGAGCGTCCTCATATCTTCCGGCGCCGCTCCTTCAGCCTGCAGCGAGAAAATATTGAACATACTATACGGCTGCGAACATGTATCGGAAAATTCGGAAATACTGCTTTTTGCCGATTGCGATCTTACCGCTCCGCGCGACTGGCTGACAGGCATGGTCCGTCCGCTGGAAAACCCCGATGTGATAGTTGCCACGGCCCATACTTTACCCGCGCCCGGGCCAAAGGATATCTGGGGGCAGCTGATGAAAGCGTGGGTTTCCGGCGGCGTTATCTACATGGAACTGATGAACATCATTTCAGGAAACTCACTGGCTATAAGCAGAAAAGATTTCGCTCGCTTGAACGTGCCGAGCGCGTGGCGGACCTCCCTTTGCGAGGACTTAACATTGACGCGATTAGTGAGTCGGTCCGGCAGGAAAGTGCATTTCGTGTCAGAAACGATCCCGCGCTCCGCCGACAGTTGGGACAGGCGCCGGTTTTTCCTGATTTTGAACCGGTGGACTATTTATTTCCGATTCTACGCAAAAGCCGTATGGCTCCCGGGGGTTTTGCTCACTTTTTTCAAGTTTTATGCAGTATGGTGGGCGCTCTCCCGCGCCGAGTTCGCCCCGTTAGCGGCTCTTTTTTCGGCCGACGTGGCGAATCTAGCCTTAATCTCGCGCACCTTTAAATCATGCGTGCGCGGTGATCTGCGGAATCAGGCGGGGCTCTCCGGCCGCGGTATTTTACGCGCCACGATCTATTACCCCCTGCTGGCTGCTTCACTGCAAATCGTTTATGCCGTTAATTTTATCTCTTCGCTGTGCCGGCGGGAAGTGGTTTGGGGCGGCTACAGGTACCGGATCCATTCGGCAGACCATATAGAAGCGAAGCCCTTATCATGAAACGATTAAATTCCGTAAAGTTCTCCGCAGCGATGGAGGTTTGCGCGCTTATCACGTCCGGCATCGCGACAGGAATTTGTTTTTGGCCCGGAAATTACGGCTGGATGTTCTGGTTTGTTTTTGTGCCGCTTTTTTGGATAATTCTGAAAAAGGACTGGAAAGCGGCCTTTTTCAAGGGCTGGCTCTTCGGCATTTTCGCCTGGCTGTCCGGAATATACTGGTTCATCCCACCCCTTTTAAAATTCCTCGGGATCCATTTTGCGGCCGCGCTGCCGCTGCTCCTGGTCTTCTTCGCCTGGCACGGCCTCATGTTCGCCATCTTAGCGGGAGCCGCAAGCGCTTTGAGCGATTATTTCTTAAAGCGCATGGGCTGGCGCAAAGAGATCACCGTCCTCTGGGTCGCCGCGCCCGCAATGGCGGCGGTTGAACGCTTTTTTCCAATGCTTTTCCCCGTTTATTTCGCTAACACCCAGTACTTCCATCTTCCGCAAGTGCAAATTCTGGAAGTTTTCGGGCCGGCCGGTCTTCTCTGGCTCATACTTGGATTCAACGCGGCGGCTTATCTGCTGGCAAAGGCGTTATGGGAGCGCAAATTTGAACCCATACCCGGCGCTCCGCGCGGCCTTTACTCCGCCTTGGCGATCTTCGGCGCGTTCTGCGGACTGATCTCGCTTAATGAGTATTACGGGGCTCTGCGTATCAGACAAATAGACGCCCTCGTCAAAACCGAAACCGCGCGCGGACATTCCATCAGCGTGTCGATAATACAGGGCTCCGGCAAGGTTGAAGATGCCGAAACGCTTGGCGTATACCGCCGGTTGACGGCTGAAGCTTTAAAAACAACCGATACCGATATGGTAATCTGGCCGGAATCCGTATATGACCGGACCGCCGAATATGGGATATCCAGGGATTCCTCCGGAGAAAAATCAGTGTTCAGCTCCGATTTCGCGCGCACTTTAAAAGCCGAGGTCCCCTACAAGACGACTATGCTTATGGGAGCAAAAGGCCGTTTTACGGATAAATCGGGAAGGCCTCAGCCGCAGAGCGCGCTAAAGCGAAATATCGCGTTTATTACGGGCCCGGGAAGGGAACTTCTCGGCTTGACGGAAAAGCGATATCTTTTCCCGTTCGGGGAATTCATACCGCTGGGCGCCATCTTTCCCCGTCTATACAGGATCTTCCCGTACTCCGACGATATTTCACCCGGCGCTATTTCGGCGCCGCTGAACTTCGCGAAAGGCAAAGCGGGAGTAGTGATATGTTACGAGGATCTTTACACCGAAGCATCGAGAAGGTTCTCTTCAAAAGGTGCGAATATTTTGTTTAATATTACCAATGAGGCGCGCTTCGGCTACACCATGTCGCCCGAACAGCATTTAAATCTCAGCGCTTTGCGTGCCATAGAAAACAGAAGGTTTTTTGTAAGAGCAGTAAACACCGGCATAAGCGCCGTGATAGATCCTGCGGGGCGCGTTGTCAGAAGGCTGGCGGTAAAGGAGCGTGGTTCTATCACCACCAAAATCCAGCTTATGGAGTATCGGACTTTTTATTCAACACACGGTGACTTTTTATGTTTTTTCGGAATTTTACTGGTATCTTTTTTTGTGTTTTTAGCGATGATAAAATCCCCCGGTGACACCCGCTTATTATGAGACCTGTTTTATTTTCAGTGATGGGTTTTAACGTTTTTGCCGCGCCCATTTTCGCCGGCTTGTCCAGCCTGGCAGGGTTTTTGTATTTCAGAGCTTCCGTGAACCGTATGAAGCTTTCGCTTGACGATTTATGGAACCTGGTGTTCCTTATCGCGGTGGGAGTCGTAGGCGGCGCGCTTCTCTTTTACGCTATTTTTTACAACGGAGGGTTGGCAAACAATCTGTCTTTTTTTGCTAAAACCAAAAGAATTCCGGGCGGTTCCTTCTGGGGTAGTTTTTGGACGCCTTTCGCCTTCGCGTATATATATTGCCGCGTCAAACAAATTGATTTTAAGAGGGTCGCGGATTCAATCGGCCTGTCCGCCGTCCTCGCCTTAGCCATAATGCGCATAGGCTGCTTCCTGAACGGATGCTGCTACGGCGCACCCACGACGCTGCGATGGGGCGTCAGGTATACGGATCCGCACTGTTCATCATACAGATTCCTGTCCGGAAAGACCCTGCACCCCACCCAGCTTTACGAGTCTCTGGGCAGCCTCGCTATCTTTTTTCTGGTATATTTTGTTTTTGTAAAAAAAGAGCGCCTGAAGCCGGGCGGAGCGTTTGTCGTTGCGGTTGTTCTTTATTCCATTCTGCGTTTCGCCGTAGATTTTATCAGGGGCGGAGACGCCGGGATTTCCTGGGCGTGGCAGCTTACTACTGCCCAGCTTATCTCGATCGCAAGCGCTGCCGGGAGCTTATTATGGTACCGCCGCTTATGACACAAAAAAATTACGGAAAAATATATCTTGGCGCGCTGATCCTGGTATTCGCGGGCCTCGCGCTGCTGAGGGCCGATCTGGTTACCGGAGCATGCACCTCCACTTTGGCAAGCCTTGCGGCTGGCCAGGGGCCGAGACTTAAGGTGATTTTTGAGATAGTATTGTTCGCGTTTATATTATTTCTGACCATCCGCGCGATTCCCCTCGCCGCAGATCCCGTAACGGATTGCCTCACTGTGTTGGTCACCTCGTTTTTCGGCTTTTTGGCGGAACTATGGGGAACGCAGTCGGGGCTTTGGACATATTACACCGGCGAAAAACCGCCCTATTGGATAGTCCCCGCCTGGGCGCTGGGCGTCCTGGTAGTGGAGCGCCTCGCTCGCCGCGCCGGAGAACAGCCTGGCGGAGTTTTCGCGAAGTTGAGAAGCGACAATTTTTACCGGGCGTGGGTGCTTTTGTTTTATTGCGTTTTTGTGCCGTTTATCGCTACAAAGTTATCCGCGCCGGCATGCGTCCTGCCCATACTTTTAACCGCGGCAGTCCTTTTCCCCGGCAAAAAACACCGGACACGGTATACGAGGATCCTTTTTACCGGAACAGTTTGTGTGTTTTTTGCGGACCTGTGGGGAACGACCAATCATTGCTGGACATATCACACACAGACGGCCAGCTTCGGCACCGCCTATGGAATATTATTCGGATGCGTGTTTGATTCGGCTGTAGTTCTGGCCGGCATAAAAACGGCCGAATATCTCATGCAAATATCAGGGCGGACGCCTGCCGGCCAATAACTCAGCCGCGCCGCAAGACCGCTTTTTATTAACTTGACCCGATATCACAAGAAGCGGGCGCCGCATTGTTTAAAAGACTCCCAAAAACATCTTGCGTCCTCCTCCTTGACTGCATTATTCCTTTGTTATATTATTAGTGTGTCGCACGGAGACGCTCTAGGTGCGAAACAAATTTTACGGAGGACTTATGGAACAAGAGAAAAAAAACAATTGGGCTATATGGCTGATACTGCCTGTCTGCGCTCTAACCGCGATACTGCTGACAAAATGGTTTCTCAACAGCAATTCCGGTTCTCATGCCGGTTTAACGGAAGAGTACAGCGCGGAAGAGGTTCCCGTAACCGACGAGGCATCCGGTTTCGAAGCGAGTTCGGAACCTGCTCAGAAAGAAGCAAAAAGCACAGAATCGGAGCGGGATGTTGCGCAAACCAGACCGTCTAATACCTCCGCTGCTGCCCAGGTCCGAGGTGACGAGACTTCGGCCAGAAAACTAACTGAGGCGGAGTTCCTGCGCAAACATGCCCGCGAAATTAAAAGGTATCAGGATTATCTGTATCGCCTTGGTCTAAAATACAAAGCGCAATATCCGGCGCTTCGCAAACTTAACGCCGATTTTTCAAAAATGGACAGGTATATGGCGCTAAAAAAACAATACGATAAAGATAGAGACGCTTATAAATGGGCGCGCGGAGCTATAGCGCTGCCGGAAGTGCGCAACAAGCTTATAAGAGCCAGCGCTGACCCGGAAGTAGTGAAGGGAATATTGTCGGTATCGCTGGAGGCGATGCGCAACCCGCCGCCGGAATCAATATATAATGAAGTAATGAACTTCTTATGCGCGGACAAACAGGCCTCTCCTTATGTGGATGCCATGTCAATAAAAGTTGTGAATAACATGGCCTCAAGCCTTCCCTCCGCGATAACACCGGGGATGGATCTCACTCCTCTTCAAAAAATAGGGGAACAAATATCTTCCGGCCGAACCCGCTGATCCCGAGAACTGTTGAACACAACTAATTTACAAAAACAAGCCCCGCCCAAAGTTTAGGGCGGGGCTTATTTTCGCCTCCGCAGTAATTACGGAAGACGAGTTAACCGCAACATCCGCTACTGCCGCTGCTGCCGCTGCTGCCACTGCTGCCAGTGCTATCTGTTGTTTCCGTCCCGGTGCTGCTGGCATTCGCATTCCTGACCACCCCCGTAGAAACAGCCATGTACCCTATAGTAGCAAAGGCAAACATTATGGCAAAACACTTCATCATTCGCGTTTTCATATCAATTCTCCATAACTATAGTTTCCACCATGTTTTAAAAACAGGACCACCCCCACCCTAACACGTAAGTTCAGGGAGGGGGTATAATAGCCGAACACACACCCGCCTGCAAGACAGCCGCTATGAAAGCCTTATATGGCCTTAACCCTTAACCGCAACATCCGCCACCACCGCCGCCGCTGCTCTTTTTGTCCTTCTTATCCTTCTCGTCATCTTTACTTGAGTCACTGCTCGTGTCGCCAGTTGATCCGTTACTCAGACTACTGCCACTTGCAGCCTCCGTCACCACAGTGCTGGTCGAAAGGTCATCGGCATTGGCCACTCTAACGCTCCCCATTGAAACAGCCATATAACCGACAGTAGCAAAGGCAAACATTACTGCAAAACACTTCATCATTCGCGTTTTCATATCATTTCTCCACACCTATAGTTTCCACACATGTTTTAAAAACAGCACCACCCCCCCCTAGCACACAAATTCAGGGAGGGGTTTTGTATCCGAATACGCGTCCACCCATAAGACGGACACTATGAAGGCTTTATATGTTCTTGAACCCCTAACCGCAACACCCGCCGCCGCTGCTGCCGCCGCTGTCCTTTTTATCTTTATCCTTGTCTTTGTCTTTATCCGAGTCGCTGCTCGAGCTGCCGCTCGTGTCAGTATTAGAACCACCGCCGCTTGACACCGAACTGTCTTCTGCGTTGGCAACCCGTACCCGACCCATTGAAACAGCCATATACCCGACAGTAGCGAAGGCAAACATTATGGCAAAACACTTCATCATTCGCGTTTTCATATTATCCTCCACAATCGCTGTTATAGCATACAGCCTATTTTTGAAAAAGTCAATAGCGTTTTACAGGGCGTTTGATATCATTAATTCACGCACCGGCGCCTCTTTACAAATTGTTTCGGCCCGGCCATGGACTTAACGCCGGCCCGTCTCCTTGTTTTCCAGTTGTTTTTTAAGCATTTCGCCCAAGGTTCCCATGGTCTCAGATTCCAAAGACTCTGATTTCTGATAATTCTGCAGCGCGGCGGCGTCCTCGTCCGCTTCGCGGCTTATATCAGCCGGAACCAGTGAGATCCTCTTATTCTCTCTATCCACCGACTCAATTTTGACCTCTATAGTCTGCCCTGTTTTGAGGACTTCGTCCGGGTGCTGTATCTTTTTTTCAACGCTTAGCCTGGAAACATGTATAAGCCCGTCCACCCCTTCGCCCAGTGTGACAAACGCGCCGAACGGGGCCAGCCGGGAAACGGTCCCGGTCTGATACGAACCGGGAGGCCAGGTCTGAGCGGCCAGATCCCAGGGATCCGGTAAAGCGTCCTTCAGGCTGAAAGACACCCTGTCATTCTCCCAGTCCAGTTTCTTGATAATAACCTCAACGGTCTGCCCAACGGAAAGAATGTCTCCCACGTTCTCCGTCCGGTTCCAGGCGATCTCGGAAACGGGAAGCAGCCCCTCTATTCCGCCTATATCCACAAAAGCGCCAAATTTCTGGATAGAGGTTACGGAACCTTTTATCTTGTCCCCTTCTTTCAGCGTGGCTTTCAACGCCCTCGCCGCAGCCTGACGCCCTTTCTCCACTATCCCTTTACGGGAAAGAACGACGTTCCTGTCGCCGCATTCGATGATTTCGAAAGTCAGGGTTCTGCCGATATAATTCTCTTTCTTTTCATCCCGGCGGAGGCCCATCTGTGAAAACGGACAGAAAGCGCGCGCGCCGCCAAGGATAGTGATCTCAAATCCGCCCTTTAATTCTTTAGTCACCGTCCCCTCGACCGGAATGCCGCTGCGGAAAGCGTCCTCAAGCTGCGCCCGCGCCGCGGGGCCGGAACCGATCCTGGTTGTAAAGTGCATCTCACCGTTCTCGGAGAACAAAAACCAGGCCCGGATCTTGTCGCCCTCTTTTACGGACAGGTTTCCGTTCCCGTCCAGCAGTTCTTTTTTATCCAGATACCCCTCACCCTTCCCCCCCACCTCCAGGAACGCCCAATCGGCGGTTATTTTAACGATCGTCGCCTCTATCTTCTGGCCTGGTTCCATTCGGGAAGGCTCTTTGTAATTTTTTTCCAGCATATCAGCGAAATTTTCTTCGCCGCCGATCTCTTCTGACTCATGCCCGTTTTTCATATTCATTCCCTTTTAGACGTAGTCTGAGCGTTACCAAATGTAAAAATTTCACCCTGGGAGCCTGTCCGACATAAGGAATTTTGGCTGCAATTGCCGTTTTTTGCCTGCGCCTTTGCGCCGCCTGTTTTCTCTGAATTGTGCTTCGCACCCAACTTACAGGCTCGTTGGAGCCTGCTCGTTTCGCGCCGCTTCACCTCGGCTTTAAAACCGTCAATTTCGCCTTAAAAACCTTATATCGGACAGGCTCCTGGGCGGCCAACCGTCTTACCGGGTTCAATGCCGTAAGCTTTGTAAACTTTTTCAGGGATACGCGCGGGGCGGCCCGTAGTGTAATTTATCCAGACCCACAGAGTCATCCCCTGGCAGACAAGTTTGCCGTCGGCAGCGTTCATTATCTCATACCGGCGGACTGACGAGGCTTTTTCCGCCGACTCTATCCATGTTTTGATGGTGACGGTATCCTGTGGTTTCACCTGCGCCAGATAATCTATCTCGTGACGACGCACAACCCAACCCTCGCCTTCCCCCGGTATTAATCCGCCGGACATCCCGCAAGATTCTGTGTGACCCGTGGCCGCGTCCATAAACCAGCCCAGATAGACAAGGTTGTTTACATGCCCAAGACCGTCTATTTCATCGGGTGTGACTTTGTGCCGCAGTTCAAAAAAATTTGCCATATTTCAGATGGTAAAGTATTTGGCTTTAGGATTATGGGTAACGAAAGCCGAGACCGAGGCTTCCGGATCCATCATATACGTGTCTGTAAGCGTTATTTTAACATCGCTCTCCGGCTTAAGCAGATTGAAAAGCTTTTTCTGGCCGACCAGATCCGGGCAGGCCGGATACCCGAAAGAATAGCGCTTTCCTCTGTAAGAAACCTTATTTAAAAGTTTGTCGGCGCGCGGTTCCGCGAAGCCCCAATCCTCGCGTATTCTGTAATGCAGGATTTCGGCAAAAGACTCGGCCAGACTCAGGGCCAGGGCTTCCACGATGTAAGAACGGAGATAATTGCCTTTTTCCCTTTCCCGGCGGGCGAATTCAGACACCCCCTCTCCGCAGGTTACGGCCATCAGAGCGGCGTAATCTCGTTCCCCTCCGCGCGGAGAAAAGAAATCGGCTATGCAGAGCTGTTCGTCGCCATGCTGGCGCGGGAAATTCACGGTCTCTGCTGCTTTGCCGTCGGTGCCATAAAAAGACATCCGGTCTCCGTCTGCTTCCGCTTTGAAAAACTGGTATACCCCGCGCGGCCTGATTATGGCCTCGCGCGCCACTTCGGCTTTAATATCTTCCATTATCTTTTTTGTCTCATCCGCTTTTTCACTGTTCGATTTTTTTAGTTTCAGGAAACGAAGGTTGAATAAGTCCAAATCCATATTGGCGAATAATTCTTTCAGGTCATACTCCCCGAAAAAATGCCGCTCGAGATCCCTGGGAACAGGAACCTCATCCGGCCGGAACATATCAGCAAGTCTTTTAGCGGTGCCGGGGCTGGCCTTCCGAAAAGCTGTCCCGACTATTTCCGGTTTACGATTTACGATTTCCGGCTTGCAGGCGCCGCCAGTTATATATTTGAGCGCGCTGTTGAGTCCGTCCATAGCGTCGGGCGCATAGAAAACCGGACCGTTATAGACCGGCGCCAGATTAGTCTCAACGAATTTAGCCGTCAAAGCAGCCCCGCCGGTCAGCAAGGGAACGGATATTCCGGCCCCGGCCAGCTCACGGGCGGTGATGGTCATCTGCTCCGTGGAACGGACCAGCAGGCCGGAAAGGCCGATAAAATCCGGCTTCTCTTTCAGCGCGGCAGCCACGATAATCTCAGGCGCCACTTTGACGCCCAGATCCACGACTTCAAAGCCGTTGGATTCAAAAATGATGCTAACGAGGTTTTTGCCGATATCATGCACGTCGCCCTTGACCGTGGCAAGAAGAAATTTACCGCGCTTAGGGATGTTGCCGGCCTTGAGCGCCGGCTCCAGTTCCGACACGGCCTCTCTGACAGCCTCGGCGCTCTGCAGAACTTCCGTGACTATCAAATTGCCTCCTGAAAAAAGTTTACCGACTTCCCCCATAGCTTTCAGGACCGGCCCGTTGATCACGGCAAGCGGCTTCATACCGCCCTCCAGTAATTCTTTCACAGACTCCCGGACCCCACCCTTTGAGCCGTCTAATATCATCCCATAAAGCATGTCTTCCGGAGAAGCGTCTGCTAATCGTCCGGCTGCCGGCAAAGCGCTGTTTTTTTTCTCCCTAAAGTATGCGGCGAAGACCCCGGCAGGGTCCGGCACGCGCGCCAGAAGCAGATCTTCGGACAGCTTTAATTCATGCGCGGAGATCTGCGCAAAACGTCTGAGTTTTTCAGTATTGACAATAGCTAGGCCCAGGCCGGCCTTGATGGCATGATGAAGAAATACGGCATTAAGCACCTCGCGCCCGGCCGGGGGGAGGCCGAAAGAAACATTGCTCACTCCGAGTATTGTTTTTGAAAGCGGAAATTCGCTCTTAAGCTGCTCCATAGCCTTCAGAGTCTCACTGGCGCTTTGGACATATTCCCCTCCGACACCCACCGGGAATACCAGCGCGTCAAAAATTATGTGCTCAGCCGTAAGTCCGCATTTTTTAGTGAAGAATTCATACCCGCGCCGGGCTATCGCCAGCTTACGCTCAGCCGTAAGAGGTATGCCTCTGTCTTTATCTTCGTCTATCAGGCCGAACACCAGTTTGCCGCCGTAAAGTTTTATGAGCGCGGCGGTTTCGCGCGGCCTGCCCTCGCCAAACTCAAAATTAACGGAATTCAGGATGCACTGTCCCGGAGCGAGTTTAAGCGCCTCCTCCATCACCTTCAGATCGGTGGTATCGATCATAACAGGCGCCCGCACCGCGTGGAAAAGTTTGGGCAGGAAGATGCCGGCGTCCTCAAGTTCGTTTCTGTCGGGGTTTGACAGACAGATATCCAATACGTGCGCCCCCGCGCGGACCTGCGACTTAGCCATATCGACGGCCTTATCCCAGTCTCCCGCGGCCACGATATCCCGAAATTTTTTTGAACCGATAGAATTATTGCGCTCACCGACAAGCAGGGGAGGCTCTATCTCGCTGTAATAAAGGGCCTCTATGCCGGACACGGCCCAGGCGCCGGCAGGCACGGAGGCGCGGGGCTTCAAACCGTCAAGTGCGCCGGCCAGGGCTTTTATATGGCCCGGACCGGTACCGCAGCAGCCGCCGGCCGCGTTCAACAGACCGGCCAAGGCGTATTTTTTCATCGTGGCGGCGAATTCTTCCGGAGTCCCGGTATATTTACCATTCTCATCCGGCAGACCCGCGTTGGGCATTATGAATACCGGGAACCGCGAGATCTTTGAAAGCGTCTCAAGGCGGAGGGCCAGATCTTTAGGCCCGGTTGAACAGTTAAAGCCGAGGGCGAGAAGCGGAAAATGCTCCAGCGCCACGCAGACAGCTTCGGTATCCTGTCCGCTCAGCATGGCGTTTTTGCGGTCCATGGTGACGGAAACTATCACGGGCAATTCGCGCCCGGCGTTTGAAAAAGCCTTTGAAGCGGCAGCCAGCGCCGCCTTTATGTTGGAGATATCGTGCGCGGTTTCTATCAGCAGCAGATCCGCTCCTCCGTCCATCAGGGCCGAGATCTGTTCTAAATACACATCGGTGAATTCGTCGAAGGTCGCTCCGCCGGTCACGAAGAGCGCCTTGTTGGTAGGCCCGATGGAGCCGGCCACAAACCTGGGCTTTTCAGGAGTAGAAACAGCCGATGCCGCCTCCCTGGCCAGTTTTACGGCGGCCAGGTTCAACTCTTTCACTTTGTCGCCCAAACCGTATTCAGCAAGCACGAAACGATTGGAGCCGAAAGTGTTTGTCTCCACCACATCCGCGCCGGCGGCGAGATAATCCAGGTGCACCTGCTTTACGACATCCGGCCTTGAGATGGAAAGATACTCGTTTAATCCCTCATAGCCCCTGAAATCCTCCGGCTTGAGATTAAATTTGCCGAGATACGTGCCCATGGCGCCGTCAAAGATAAGGATCTTGCTTTTCAAAAGTTTATGGAATTTTTCTTCAGTGTACATTTGTTCCGCCTGGAAAAGGCTGAGGGCTGAAGACTAAAGGCTCGTAAAGAAATTTTATGAACTCCGGCCTTAAGCCTTTTAAAGTATATAAAATACCGGTTAAAAGAACACTTCTTCGGCGTTGACGCTGGTAAACTCCGCCAGGCCTTCCGGCTTCACTCCGAGATATTCAGCCGCGGCACGGCCGATTTCGGGAATGCTTGAAGGGTCGTTCCTTTTACCGCGCATACTCTGCACCGGCAGATATGGGCAATCCGTCTCTAAAACTATATTAGCGAAACCCGCTTTTTTGATTATCGCTCGCAAGTCATGATTTTTTTTATAGGTAAATGTTCCGTTAACACCCAGGAACATGCCCAGGTCCAAACCCGCTCTGGCGTCTTCCCAGGTCCCGGAGAAGCAATGCAGAACGCCTCGCGCCCGCTTATGATTATTGAGCGTCCATTTTTCTTTCAACTTAAGGATAAGATCAAGATAAGCGTTGTCCGTCTTGGCTTCTTTACCATTCCTGGCATGGAAGACGCAGACGCGGCCCGAGGAGTTAGACATCGCCAGCTGTGCGTCCAGTGTTTTAAACTGGACCTCTTTTTTGGAATTATCCCAGTAATAATCCAGGCCTATCTCTCCGATCGCGGCGCAAATATCTTTTTTCAAAAAGCCTGAAAGCTTAGTGAGATTTTCAGGGCTCAGCTCTTCGGCGTATTGCGGGTGGATGCCGAAAGCGGCGCGCATCATGCCATTATGCGCGGCGCAAAGATCCTCGGCCGGCCCCCATTCCGCGGCGGCGCAGGCTATCTCTATTATTTTGGTTACCCCGCTCCTGAAAGCCTTTTCTATGACGCCGGCGCGGTCGGCGTCGAACGCTTTATCGTTAAGATGGGAATGAGTGTCTATGAACATAATAGGCCGTAAAACGGAAATAATATCTGGCACATTTAATACCCGGATTATTGCTTTTTAGCGGCGGCGCGCCAGGTAAGGAATGAATGCATGAAGCCGTCCAGGTTGCCGTCCATAACCGCGTCTATCTGAGAAGTTTCAAAATCGGTGCGCATATCTTTGACCAGCTGGTAAGGCATAAAAACATAAGACCTTATCTGGTGGCCCCAGCCGATATCGCCTTTAGCGTCGTAATGGCGCTCCTGCTCGGAACGCTTCTTATCCATCTCCACCTCATAGAGTTTGGCTTTAAGCATCTTCATCGCAGTCTCGCGGTTCTGATGCTGCGAGCGCTCTATCTGGCAGGCCACGACTATGCCGCTGGGGATATGCGTAAGGCGCACCGCGGTCTCCACTTTATTTACATTCTGGCCGCCGGCCCCTCCTGAGCGGAAAGTGTCGAGCTTTATATCTTTATCCTCGATTTTTATCTCTATATCCTCACCTATATCGGCCAACACATCAATGGAAGCAAAAGAGGTGTGGCGCCTTTTATTGGCGTCAAACGGCGAGATGCGCACCAGCCTGTGGACGCCTATCTCGCTCTTGAGGTAGCCGTAGGCGTACTTGCCCTTTACAAAAGCGGTCACGCTTTTTACCCCGGCCTCTTCGCCCTGCAGAATGTCGGTTATGCTGAAAGTAAAACCCCTGTTCTGCGCCCAGCGCGTGTACATCCGAAGCAGCATCTGGGCCCAGTCGCACGCCTCGGTGCCGCCGGCGCCGGAATGAATGCTGATTATACCGTCCTCTTTATCCAGAGGGTCGGAAAGTTTGAGCTCAAAATCCAGGGCGGAAAGCTTTTTTTCGGTTTGATTGAGGCCGGACATGACCACAGCCAGCTCGGCAGCGTCATTTGAGTCTCGCGCCAGCTCAAAGTGCACTTTAAAATCCTCAAGCTCCGTCTTTATGCCGTCTATGAGCGTTATATCTTTTTTGATATCGTTCAATTCCTTCAGGTGGGCCTGCGCTTTCTCGGTGTTGGCCCAGAAATCGGCTGAAGACGCCCCGGCTTCCTTTTTGTTGAGCTCTTCGCGCTTCTTCTCAAGGCCATAAAGCCGTGTGACATCTCCCAAAAACTTATCGAGATGCTCCAGCTTGTTGGCTATATCCTTAAATTCCAGTTCCGCCATATATGATCCGGGGCGACATAAACCCGGGCTGCCGCAGGTTGTACGCTTAAAACTTCCGATCTCCTGGAAACCATTTGCGCGGATTCCCGCCTATCTATGATACAAAAAGTCTATGTGATTTTGTAAAACCTGGAACTTTGCACGCAGGGATAACGGGACAAATACTGGAGAAATCCCCTTATTTTTTCCCCATGATCTTTTCGATATCGGTCTGGGATCTTTTATAATCGTAAAGCGCCTGAATAAGCGCCTGCTTTGCTTTGCCGTAGGATACCGTGGCGTCAGCCACTTCCACTGGGCTGCCGAGCCCGGTTTCGTAACGGGCGGTGGCGATCTCCATATTTTCCGTGGCCTGTTTTACCTGGAGCGTAGCGGATTCTATGGAATCCTCCGCGTTCTGTAAAGAGAGAAAGGACTGCCTCGCCTCGAGAGAGATGAGAAGCTTCAGGTTATCCAGTTTCATGCGGTCAGAGCTCAGGTCATTTTCCGCTTCCGCCAGTTTATTGTTATCCGAAAATCCGTTGAATAAATTCATGGACACCGCAAGACCTGCGTTCCAACCCTCGGAAAGCGGAGAAACGCTGCCGAAATAATTATATCCGGCGAATCCTTTTAAAACAGGATAATAATTCGAGCGGGATAAAATTACTTTATGCTCGCCGGCCTTTATAACCTCTTCCTGCGCTTTTATTTCCGGATTAAAGCCGCAGGCCGCCGCCACGATATCGTCGAACGCTGCCTCAAACTTAACATAATCCAGGGTGTCTTCAATAAAATAATCCGGCGCGGAAATATTGTTCATGGCCGCGTTAAGTGCGGCGCGGGCGAGCTGGACCTGATGCTCCGCCTGTATCAGTTGCAGCCTGGCATTACTCAAATCAACCTCGGCTTTGGTCACGTCGTATTTCGGTTTTGTTCCCGCTGAAAAATGCGACTGCGCAACAAGAAGCTGTTTATTGTATTGCGCGACGGTTTCTTTCTGCACCTCACGCAGCCGCTGGGCCCCCAGCAAACCGTAGTAATTCATTTTTACGTTCGTCACCAGAGAAAGCACAGCGTGCTCTTTGCCGCGCTGCGCGAAACCCAGCGAATCGGAGCTGATCCCCGTGATAGCCTTTGTCCGCCCAAAGTCGTACAGCATCTGGTTAACGGAAAGTCCCGCGGACCTGGTGTCGTAAGTGGCGATATTAGCGCTGAACGGATCGGCGATATTTTTATGCACCGCCCTGTTGGCGGTATAACCGGCGTTTATATTTGCCGAGGGATACCAGCCAGCCTGAGCCTCTTTAAGACGGGCGCGGCCGGCCCGAACCATGAATTCCGCGCTCTTAATGTCCGGGGCGTTGGCAAGAGCTATGTCCAGACAGCGGGACAGGGTCAGCGTTGACCCCTCCAATACCGTCGAATCAGGCGTCTCAGCGGACAGGCCGGGCACGGGCTGCATCGCCGCCGACAACATCGTAAAAAGAAAAAATTTAATTGCTGTTTTCAACATTTCGTCCCCGTTCTTTCGGCAAGTTTCGCTTCCTGTATTTAAATGTCACAAGAAGGCTTCGTTGCTCTCACAGCTGTTTGAGCGTTATGCCTTCTATGATCTGGGCCACACGCTCGGCACGGTTGAGAGCCTCTTCAAGACGGTCGTATATCTGCGACCACTTCACAATATCAAGGACGACATCAGCCTTGATATCCGGCTGCTCGTAAAGCTCGCCCAGCCCCACAAGCAGAAAGTTTTCCGCCTCTCTGCGTATTTTCACCGCTCCGCGCGCGGCCTCATGCGCGCCGGTGCCGCGGCCCATTATCTCAAGCATTTTCTGGATCTCGACCGACATTCCCACGAGGTCTTTTGTCAGTTCCCTCGCGGAAACCCGCATCTCCGCAAAACCGTAAAGGCCGACGCGCGCGGCGGCGGCTTTCACGGAGTTGCAGGATGATTCGAACGCCATATTAAGTTCGTGAATATCTCCGCGATCGCCCTGCAAAATAAGAATGAGCGAAAGCTGTCGCGCTATCTCACGCGCATCCAGGTCGGCTTCGGACGCGAGCTCGTGAATGCGGGCGCACTTGCCGCTGACATCTTTAAACTCGTTAAAAATAGAGTCAAGCATGGCGGCGCTCTCCGCGAGCCTCCCGCCCTGCCTGCGAAAAAGTTCATTAAACGGAAAAGCCGCGCTGAATAAACTATCCCCTGATCGTCTCATAAGCCGCCTCCCGCGGATCGCGCACGCCGGGCGCTTCGCTGCGCCGCCCAGCGGGATAATCCGTCCATGTAAACATAAAAGACCGGGGTGATATAAAGCGTGAACAGCTGCGAAAACACAAGTCCGCCCACTACCGCGACTCCGAGGGATTGCCGGGCCTCGCCGCCCGCGCCCAGCCCCAGCGCGATCGGGAGCGTGCCGAAAATGGCCGCGAAAGTCGTCATAAGGATAGGCCTAAAGCGCGTCAGGCAGGCCTTGATGATTGACTGTTCGGAGCCCAGATTCTCAGCGCGCTCGGCTTCCAGCGCAAAATCGACCATCATAATGCCGTTCTTTTTTACTATCCCCACCAGCATGATTATGCCCACATAGGCGTACATATCCAATTCCATGTTAAGCGCCTTGAGCGCGGCCAGAGCGCCGAAACCGGCCAACGGCAAAGCGGTCAGGATCGTAAGCGGGTGGATAAAACTCTCGTACAGAATGCCGAGCACCATGTAAATAAGTATCACGGTTATAATCAGCAAAAAACCCATGCTGGAAAGCGAAGACTTGAAAGCCTGCGCCGTTCCCTGGAAACTCGTGCTGATGCCAGCGGGCAGAATTTCGCGGGCGCAACGGTTAATTTCATCCATCGCCGGGCCTATGGAAGCCCCCGGCTTAAGGTTGAAAGCGATTGTGGCGGAGGGGATCTGCCCCGAATGGTTCACGGAAAGCGGCGCGACCGTCTGATTAAGTTTAGCCACCGTTCCAAGCGGCACCAGATTTCCGCCGGAAGATTTAAGATAGAGCTTATCAAGCGACACCGGGTTCTGCCGGAACTCGGGCGCGAGTTCCGCTATCACGTAGTAAAAATTAGTGGCGGTGAAAATAGTCGACACCTGACGCGAGCCGTAGGCCGAGAAGAAAGCGTCCTGCACCTGCTCAAGCGAGAGGCCGAGCAGCGAGGCTTTGTCCCTGTCAACCTCAATAGTAATCTTGGGCTTGCGTATCTCCAGATCCGACTTTACATCCGTCAGGGCGGGGATAGAGCGCAGCCTGTCCTCCAGCTGCGCGCCGTATTTATAAAGTCCGTCTATGTCTGTGGACTGCAGAGTGAACTGCCATTGCGCCGTCGCCAGCCGCGAACCGATCGAGATAACCGGCGGGTTCACCAGCGACACCACAAGTCCGGGCACCTGGTTCAGTTTAGGCCGGAGGCGGGCGATGATCTCGTCCACCGTATGCTTGCGCTGCCCCCTGGGTTTCAGACTCACGAAGATGAGGGCCTTATTGTCACCCCCCATGCCGACGATGGAAGCGAACTCCGCGCCGGCGATATCCGGATCCTGCAATAAAATATCGTCGAGGATCTGCTGATGCCGGGCCATGTCGCTGAACGAAGTTTTATCGTCCACCTGCGAAAATATGCGGAAGAAATACTGGTCCTGCGGCGGGATGAACCCTTTGGGCAGGGCGCGAAAAACAAGCACCATCGCCAAGGTGACGGCCGCGGTTAAAAGCAGCGCCGCTCCGCGGTGATCCATCATCCGGCGCAGGCTCCGCTCATAGGCTCCCCGCAGCCGGTCAAAAGCCAGCTCGGTAGCCGTAAAAAACCGGCCGTGTTTCGTTTGCGCAAAACCGGCAAGCATGCGGCCCGCCATCATCGGCGTCAGGGTGAGGGAAAGAAACCCAGAACACAGGATGGCGGCGGTGATGCAGACGGCAAACTCACGGAAAAGGCGCCCCAGAATGCCCTCCATAAACATGATCGGAATAAAAACTATGGCGAGCGAAAGCGTCATGGAAAAAATTGTAAAGCCGATTTCGCGCGACCCCCGCAGCGAGGCCTCCATAGCCGTCTCGCCCGCCTCCATGCGGCGGATAATGTTCTCCAGCACCACTATCGCGTCGTCAACCACGAACCCTATGGCAAGAGTAAGCGCCATCAGGGAAAGATTATTAAGCGTGTAACCAAGCAATACCATGAGCGGAAAAACCGCGACCAGCGACAGCGGAACCGTAAGACTGGGTATAATAGTAGGCCGCAGAGCGCGGATAAAGAGGAAGACCACCGCCACAACCAGCCCGATCGTCAGGAGCATGGTCAACTGCATATCGTTGATCGACTCACGGATGAACTCAGACTGGTCATAGCAAAGGTTGAGGCTCATTGCGCCGGGCATGCCGGCGCGCAGCTCCGCAAGCTTGGCCTTTACCTTCTGAGCCACCAGCACCGTATTGGCGCCCAGCTGCTTGCGCACGCGAACAATAATGGCGGGGTGCCTTTTGCCGTCCTTATAATACGCGCCCGCCGACCGATCATTTTCAACTCCGTCCACCGCCCGGCCCAGATCCTGTATGCGCAGCGGATATCCGTTCTGATAACTCACGATGAGCGAATTATATTCCGCAGCGCTGCTAAGCTGGCCGTTTGATTCCAGCGTATAAGAGGTGCGCGGGCCGTTGAGCGTGCCGCCCGGCATGTTAACATTGCCGTTCTGCAAAGCCTTAACCACCTCATTGATACCCACGCCTCGCTTGGCAAGGAGGTCCGGATTGATCTGCACGCGCACCGCGTATCGCTGCGATGGGATCAGATCCACCAGGCCTACTCCGTCAATGGAGGAAAGATGGGCGATAAGAACATTCTCCGCGAAATCGTTAAGCGCCGTAACCGGCAGACTCTCTGAAGTCAGCGCTATAAAACTTATCGGCATGTCGGCGGGATTAACCTTTTGATAGGTGGGAGGGTTGGGCATGTTGCGCGGCAACACGCCCAGCGCGGCGGAAATCGCCGAATTGACATCGAGCGCCGCGGCGTCAATTTTACGGTTAAGGGAAAACTGGATGTTGATAGTGGTGGCGCCGAGCGTGCTCGCCGACGTCATAGACTCGATACCGGCGATGGTGGAGAATTGTTTTTCCAACGGCGTGGCGACCGTGGAAGCCATGGTCGCGGGGCTCGCCCCGGGAAGCGCGGCTGTTACGCATATGGTGGGAAAGTCCACATCCGGAAGATTGTTAACGGGAAGTTTGCGGTAACTAAGCAGCCCGAAGAGCAGTATCCCGCCCATGACAAGCATTGTCATGACGGGGCGGCGTATCCAGATTTCTGAGATATTCACTGGGAATTACCTGTCCGCGGGATCGCCGCCAGCCTGGTCCGCAGCTAGCACCTTAACTTTGCGGCCGCCCTTAAGTTTGTTCTGACCGTCCGTCACCACCGTTTCGCCCGCCGCGAGCCCCCGGCTCACGACAGAAAAAGAACCGTAAGCCCTGTCCACGGTAACCGGCCGGAGCTCAACCGTGTTATCCGCTTTCACAACAAAAACATAGCTTCCTGTCTGATTCGCCTGCACCGCTTCAGCCGGAGCTACGACCGCATTCGGCAGATTGGCGATGACCACTACCACGCGCACGAACTGGCCCGGCCAGAGCAGTGTGTCTTTATTGGGAAACTCCGCCTTGAGCCGCACCATGCCGGTTGCCTGGTCTACTGTATTATCGAGGAAGGAAATTCTCCCGTCGTCACACTTCAGCGCTGTTCCGGGAATGGACACTGAAACGGCTCTGGCTCCGTGAGACATCAGGCTCTTCATATCGGGCAAATATTTCTCCGATACCGAAAACACGACTTTCGCGGGCTGAATCTGGTTGATCTGCACGAGTCTGGTTTTGAAGGCCTCCACTACCGACCCTTGGTCGGCGAGAAAACTCCCGGCCCTGCCGGACACGGGGGCGCGCACTTCGCAGTAGGAAAGGTTCAGCCGCGCCTGCTCCACTGCCGCTTTATCCGACTCAACGGCCTGTTCGAGCTGAACGGCCTCGGACTGGCTTTTGTCGCACTCGGAACGGGATATAGCTCCCCGCTCCAGGAGAAAAGTAAACCGCTCCGCCTGGGCCTTGCTGAACTTGAGCTTAGACTGGTTCACGGCAAGCTGCCCCGCCGCCTCTTTAAGCTTCTGGTCAAACGGGGCGGAATCGATACTGAACAGAAGCTCCCCGGCGGAGACGGACTGGCCCTCTTTAAAATGGCTTTTAATGATCTGCCCGGTCACACGGGGCAGCACCGGCACTGAGTTGTACGCCTCTACTGTTCCCACCACTTCTACTGTCACGGGGACGGTCTTTACCAAAACCCTCCCCACCCGAACGGCAACCTCAGGCAATCCTGCCGGAGTGTTGGCGTTCTTATCGGAACAGCCCCAGATAAAAAATGGCATTAAAACCGTTATAAAAAAAATAGGGGTAAATGTTGATTTTCTCACTGATTTCCTCCAACTGGCAAACAGCTTCACTGCCGGAAGAGGGCTGCCGTCTTCGGCCCGAACACGCCTCTTGCCTTCGTGTTCGCTTTAACACCCTGTTAATGAAGCGTTAGATAGTTACAACCCCTTAATATTCTACAAGATATTTGAATTAATGTACCGCATCATCCGCTTAGCGCACCTATCAGACGGCTGCTAAATTTAATAGAATTACCTTACCATGGGGAACCCGCTTAAAGATAAAAGGAAGAAAATAGACGCCATAGACGGCCTCCTGGCGGGACTGCTGGCCGAAAGACTCTCCGTGGCCGCGTCTATGGCGGGATTAAAAAAAAGGGTCCGGGACTCTGCGCGTGAAGCCTCCGTTCTCAGGCACGCGGCTGGCCTCGTAAAGAACCGCGCATTGCGGCCGGCCGTGCTGGCCGTATACAGGGAACTCATAAAGCAGGGGCGCCGCCTGCAGCAGGCGGCCAAACGGCCCGGCAGATTAAAACCATCAGACTGACAACGTATGATAATAAGACTCAAACCAGGCATTAAAGCCAAAGATTTGGAGAACCTGTGCCGCGCTCTCACCGAACTGCTGCCGGACTCTGCCTTCATAAGGGGCCGGGAATTTATCACGGTGCAGGCTCCTGCGCCAGAACTGCTGAGCGAACGGAGCGCAGCCATCGAGAATCTTCCGGGCGTATTTTCCACGGAATTATCTTTAGGGGAAGCCTGCCCCATGGTCGTTAAAGCCGCGCCGCCTGACCTGGCCTCGTTGTTCAAAAAAACTGAGCGCAAAAATTTCATCCTGATAGCCGGCCCCTGCGCCGTGGAAGACGAAGCCTCGTATCTCGCTTCCGCCATAAAGCTCAAAGCGGCCGGGGCCTGCGCCTTAAGAGCGGCGGTATTTAAGCCGCGCACATCGCCTTACGCTTTCCAGGGCCTCGGCGCGAAGGGTTTCGGCATTATTAAAAAAGCCCGGCGCGCCACAGGACTTCCCGCTGTCACCGAAGCCACATCGGAAAGTCAGCTTGCCTCCATCGGTAAATTTTGCGACATCGCTCAGATAGGCGCCCGGAACATGCGTAATTACGAACTTTTAAAGGCCGCCGCCCGATCGGGCCTGCCGGTCCTCCTCAAACGCGCTCCTGGCGCCACGCTGAAAGAATGGCTGCTATCGGCAGAATACCTGCTTAAGCACGGCAATGGAGAGATAATACTCTGCGAACGCGGAGATTCCTTCTCAAAACCCGACCGGCGCGGCCTGAATCTTGAGATCCTCCGTGCCGCCGTTAAAGCCACCGCCCTGCCGGTCATAGCCGATCCCAGCCACGCGGCGGGGGACCGGGCGCTGGTAAGCGCCCAAGCCCTAGCCGCTGTTAAAGCCGGCGCTGACGGGCTCATGATAGAAGCCTGTCTGTGCCCGGAAAAAGCCCTGGTCGATGGACACCAGACCCTGAACATTCCGGAATTCTCCGCTCTGGTAAAACAGGTGAAAAAGCTGAGAGAACTGTGATCATTAAAGCGGGGCTGATAGGCTGCCCTTTAAAAAAATCCCTTTCTTCGCGCCTCTTCAGGCTCTTCTCATACGAGCCCGGGGGAAAATACTCCTACACTCTTCTGGAAACCAGAGGACCCGCCATGGCGCGGACCCTGGAAAAAATAAAAAACCTCGGCTGGGCCGGCTTCAATGTCACTTTGCCGCTGAAAGAAAAAATTATCCCCTTCCTGGATTCTTTAAGCCCAGAGGCCAAAGCTATCGGGGCGGTAAACGCCGTCCGTGTAAGTCATGGAAAATTAGAAGGCCATAACACCGACACTGCAGCCTTAAAACTCGCTCTTAAAGAAGCCGGATGCCGGCTCCGCGCCAGAACTTGCGTCATCTGGGGGGCCGGAGGCGCAGCGAGAGCGGCCGTCCGGGCACTCGGCTCATCCGGCGCCAAAACGGTATATATCCACAACCGTTCTTTTTCAAGGGCCGCCCGCCTCGTTAAACATTTTTCCGGAATCTTCCCGCGAACGGCTTTCAGAGCGCGGAAATTAACCGATGTCCCCGGCGGCGCCGCGACCCTTTTCGTGAACGCCACGCCTTTGGGCATGTACAAACCGCTGCCAGTTAATATGCGGTTTTCCGGCCCCGCTGGTTCTTTCTATCTGGATTTCGCCTATGCGCGGAACTTAACGCCCTTTTTAAAGGATCGGGCCGGCAGAGTTATATCAGGCATAGACCTTCTGATCTATCAGGCCTTAAAAAGTTCGGAACTGTACGGCGGCCGGCGCATAAAGGCCTCCGAAATTGTAAAATTAAAGGATACCCTCAAGACACGCCTTGAGGAGCGCGAGAGCAAGACAGCCAGACGGAGAGGCAGTAAAAGAGATTTTTGAATTATCCTATCATCGCGGCGCCCCCTTTGCCGCCCTGTCTTGCTGCCGCGCCGCCGAGCTGTCTTACTTATTTAGGAGAACCTTATGCTTAGATATCTTACTGCCGGAGAAGCGCACGGCCCGGCGCTTATCGGGATAATGGACGGCTTTCCCGCCGGCGTAAAAATAGATAAGGATTATGTCGCCAAAAGCCTGGCGCGGCGCAGGACCGTGCCGGGCAGAAGCTCCCGGCAGACACAGGAGACAGATTCTTTCTACATCTCCTGCGGGCTTTATAAAAACACTACCACCGGCGCGCCCGTGGCCGTGATGCTGAAGAATGTAAGCCAGTTCGCCGTATTGGATCCGTCTTCCGTGCCGCGTCCGGGACACGCTGATCTCGCCGGCATGCTGAAGTACGGCATCTCGGCTTCGGCCGTTATCCGGGAAAGGGCCAGCGCGCGGGAAACGGCCGTGCGAACCGCGCTCGGCGCGTTCTGCGTTCGGCTTTTGGAACTATTGAACATCAATATAACCAGCCGCGTAATAAAGCTGGGACATCTCCGGAGCGAAGACGCCGGCACCATCCTGCGCGAGCTGGAACAGGCCGCGAAGTCGGGCCGTTCGCTGGGCGGGGTACTGGAAGTAAAGGCGGAGAATCTGCCGGTGGGCCTTGGCTCTCACGCGCAATGGGACAGGCGTCTCCCCTCCCGTCTCGCCGCGCAACTCATGGGCCTGAACGGGGTGAAAGGCGTTGAGTTCGGCTCCGGTTTCGAACTGGCGGCCATGCATGGCGAAGAGGCTCTGGATTTTTTCAAAAAGGGAAACCCCCTAAAGCGGCTCACCAACCTTGCCGGAGGCCTGGAGGGCGGAATGACCAACGGAATGCCGCTGGTCCTGCGAGCGGCGGTCAGGCCGGTACCGGGCCAAGGCTCCCCGGTCCGGTCTATAGATCTAAAAACCGGAAAAACCGCCGTTGCAGCGCCAGGGCGCTCCGATATTACTGCGGTCTTTGCCGCCGCCGTCATCGCCGAACACCTGATAGCTTTTGAGCTGGCGGACGCCGTATTGGAAAAATTCGGAGGCGATTCCCTTAAAGAAATAAAGATCCGGGTGGACGCCTGGCGCAGGCAGACGTCGAAACTTCTGCGCGGAAGATGAAGAATATTTATCTACTCGGCCTTATGGGATCGGGCAAGACAACGATCGGCCGCGTCCTGGCAAAAAAACTCGGAATACCGTTCGCGGACACGGATCTGCTGGTGAAAAAAATTTACGGCCTGCGGGCCGGGGATTTTATAAAGACCCGGGGGCTGAAAGCGTTCCGCGACGCAGAGAATTCGGTCTTTAAAACAGTCGTCCGTTCCGGCGGACGCGTGGTAGCGTTTGGCGGCGGGATAATACCGACCGGCTTCCGCGGGCCGAAACTTAAAAAAAGCGGCGTGACGGTATATCTTAAGTGCGCCCAGGCGGCGCTTTATGCGAGGCTTATACAAAATATAGCGCGCCGGCCTCTTCTCGGCGGCAGCCCGGAAGAGGCTAAGCGCGCGCTGGCGCGCCTGCTCAAAAAAAGACGCCCCTATTACGAAAAAGCTGATTTAAAACTGGAAACCTCCGGGCTGACGCCTGAAGCGGCGGCCGTTAAAATATTAAAACTGCTGGGCAACCATGAAACATATCTCCGTTAATAAAATTTTTTCATCCTCAAAGAGCGTTTCGCTGGTCTGCGGCCGGGACCTGGCGCCCCTGCCGCGGCTGGCGCCAAAGCTTTTCTCTGCCGCGGACAAATTCTGTCTGGTCACGGACCGCAAATGCTTCAGCGTTTTCAAGCGCGGTTTTGACAGGCTGCTGGGAAACGCCTCAGGGCGGACGGTGGTCTTTGAAACCCCGAACGGCGCCGCCGCCAAGAATTTCAAAACTCTTGAACGCCTGCTCGCTTTCATGCTGAAAAACGGGGTTTCGCGCAGTTCGCTTATAATCGCTGCCGGCGGCGGCTCGGTCACGGATCTCGCCGGGCTCGCGGCGGCGCTATATATGCGCGGTATAAAATGGGTAAGCGTTCCCACCACTTTACTGGGGCAGGCCGACGCCGGCATTGGCGGAAAGACCGCCGTGAATCTGGGCGGATTAAAAAACATTGCCGGCGCTTTCTACCAGCCGGATTTCACCGTCTGCGACACCTCCTTCCTGGACAGCTTAAGCGCGACTGAGCTGAGGGCCGGAGCCGGTGAACTGCTGAAATACGCGCTCATAGCTCCAGTTAAACCCGGCCGCGAGGTTTTGCGCAACCTGTCCGCCGCCCTGAAAGGCGGGAAAAAAGAACTCTCGGCTATAACCTCCGCCTGCGCCGTCTTTAAACTGGATCTTGTTTCCCGCGACGAAAGAGAGGAAACCGGCCTGAGAGAAACGCTCAATTTCGGACATACCGCCGGACACGCTTTTGAAGCGGCCTCAAATGGCTCGCTCAGCCACGGGTACGCCGTACTCTGGGGAATGCGCTATGCCGCCATGCTTTCATACAAGCTCGGGATCATGGACCGAAAAGCGGCGCCGGCCGTACAGGCCGCACTGCAAATTATAGAGCCGCCGGCGCTTAAAACTCCATGCCTGAATTTCGAGCGGTTTAACATGTTTATCCGTCGCGACAAAAAATCCGGAGCCCATACCAACAGATTCATGCTCATAGTCCGGCCAGGCGTGCTTAAAGGGGTCAACAACATCCCGGACAGGATCTTAAAACAAACCCTCAGGGAGCTGGCTTAGATCATGAATATACTGATAATTCACGGCCCAAATCTTAATTTCCTGGGGCAAAGGGAACCGGAGATATACGGCAGTCTCACCATTGAAGGACTTAATGCCTTAATAAAAAAACATGCCGCCTTAAAAAAAGCGAAGGTTCGCATATTCCAGTCCAACTGCGAAGGACACATAATAGATCTCATAGCCGCCAACATGACCTGGGCCGATTGGTTGATCATCAATCCGGCCGCATACACCCATTACAGCTACGCCATAAGGGACGCGATAAAAGCCTCCGGACTGCCCGCGGTGGAGGTCCATCTTTCAGATATCTCAAAGCGCGAAAATTTCAGGAAGAGGTCCGTCACAGCTGGCGTCTGCGTGAAGCAGATAAAAGGCCTGGGACATAACTCATATATTAAAGCCATAGACTTCTGCGCGGCGCAATAAAAAGGGAAAATGATAAAAACCGAGAATAAAACCTACACACCTCCTCCGGATAAATCCATCACCCACCGCGCGCTTATACTGGCCGCCGTCGCCGAAGGCTCCACCGTTATATCAAGCCCGTCCATCTGCGCGGATACGGCCGCGACCTCCGCCTGCCTGAAAAAAATGGGAGTGAGGATCTCTGCCTCTCCCGGCAAACTGACGATCAAAGGCGTCGGACTGCGCGGCCTCATAAAACCTTCCGGCCCCCTTAACTCCGGCGAGTCGGGGACAGCCATGCGCCTGCTCGCCGGCCTGCTGGCCGGGCAGGAGTTCGACTCGGTTCTGACCGGAAAGGGCTCGCTCCTAAAAAGGCCTATGGCCCGCGTCGCGGACCCGCTTGCGGCCATGGGCGCTAAAATAAGTTCCTCGGGAGGCCGGGCGCCGCTCAGTATCCGGGGGTCAGGGCTGATCGGAACGAACCATAAACTTTTGGTCGCCAGCGCGCAGGTAAAATCAGCCATACTACTGGCGGCCCTTTACGCGGAAGGACCAACGTCCATCACGGAGCGGCTGTCCACCCGCGACCATACGGAACGCCTGCTTAAACATCTGGGCGCGCGAATCTCATCAGGCGGACTGAACCTTTATTTAAGGCCCGGTCGACTAACCGCGAAGAATATAAAAGTTCCGGGGGATATTTCGGCGGCCGCGCCGTTCATTGTGGCGGCCTGCCTGCTGCCGGGCTTCAAGCTTACGATAAAAGGGGTCGGATTGAACCCTGGCCGCACTGGTCTGATAAGCGCGCTTAAAGCCATGGGCGCCAGAATAACGGTGAAACCCGGGGCAGCAGCGCTGGAACCGGAAGGGGATGTAATAGTCTATGGCTCAGGCCTGAAGGGCGTAAGGATACGGCCGGACGAGGTCCCCTCTATGATAGACGAACTGCCGCTGCTGGCGCTGGCCGCCTCCGGCGCCCAAAGCGTTACCGTCATAAGCGGCGTGGGGGAACTGCGCCACAAGGAATCTAACCGGCTGAAAACCACTCTGGAGCTGTTCAAGACTCTCGGCCTGAAGGCCGAAACCGGAAAAGACAGTCTTATCATCAAGGGGAACCAGCGTATCCTGGGCGGAAACCCGGCGGAGACGTTTAACGACCACCGCGTGGCCATGGCGGCCGCGGTAGCCGGCCTGCTAGCGGCGAAGCCTGTGAAAATAAAGGGTCCGGGCTGCGTAGATAAATCCTATCCCGACTTCTTCACTGACTTTAAAAAAATTTTTTGTAAAAAAACCGGAGGGTAAAACCTCCGGCCCTTCAGAGCCCCAAAAACCCCGCACATCCTGCACCCGTAAAGAGCCTGTACGATGGGAGCGACGCGCAATTCAGGGAAAACAGGCGGCGCAAAGGTGTAGGCAAAAAAACGGCAATTGGCGGGCTCTAAGGCCTACCGAAAGGGCGCTGAGGCTGCGCATCCTAAATATTCCAGGAGTGCCTCCCGCTGCGGCTTACTTACGATAAAAAAACCCCGCTTTTCAGGCGGGGCTTTTCGCTCAGGACTTAATTATTATTCCGCGGTCTGCATCTTCAGGGCTATGCCGGTATCGCTGAAAGTGAAGCCGGTCAGATGTATATCGCCGACCATTCCCGCCAGGATCAGCTCATGCAGAGCCGCGGAAGAGACCGCGGCGCGCAGGGTCCAGGAGGCTTTATCGTATTCAAGCCTTAAAACGTCCTCCGCCTTCAGCGGTATATGTTTGGCGATCAGCATGGCATTGTTGGCCGCATAAATACCTTTTATCATCACTTCCATCACCTGCTGCATTATATCTTCCTGGTTCACCGCGGGCCCGCGGGCTGATTTCACGCCGGGCTCCATGGAAGCGTGCAACTGGACGCACTGTATGCGTATAGCCAGCTTGTCGAGTCCTTCCATATAAGGCTTAAGGGTAAGAGTCGGCTCCACTATTATCCCGCCTGCGTCCATTCTGAAATTACTGATCTTCAGGAAGTCTCCGGCCTTGCTGAACACCGGAGCGGAGGGATCTATCAGGGGCAGCCCCACCGCTTTCTTCAGGGTCTTGAACGGGATGCGCATCGACATATCCACTCCTATCAGATCATCCGTTTCCGTCTGCGGGACCGGGATATTTATCTCCGCCTGGCCTGCGCGTATGTCGGCGGCGTTCATGGACGGAAGGTCGAAGCCGGCGGCCGGGGCCTTCCCGCCCCAGGAGAGGATCGCGGCCAGGGTTATGATCTTAAAGGTTGTTTTTTTCATATTTTTTTTCTCTTCCCGGCTCACAATTCAAATCCGAGGTACATCAGCCCGTTCCCTATTTTCAGGTTGTTTATCACGGCGCCTTTGGCGAACGAAGGCAGGAACGCGCTGTTCTTAAGGGTTATCTCCACGGTCCTTTCGTCCAGCTTCCGGGCGGCCATAACCCCGGACAGGGCGGCATTGGCGGTCAGGGTATTTATCAAGGACGATATGACTTTGCCCTGTATCCAGTTATTTATGAATCCGGGGACGCCGATGCCGTAAGCTTGATCCACATCCACGCGCTCAACGCGCACTTTAATGGTGTTGGGCCCGGTCAGTTCCGGCAGGATGGCCGCTCTGAAATACACGCTGGGGTTCAGAGCGACGCCCCTGGCGTATATCTTGCCGGCCAGCTCCAGGCTGCCGTCGCCGCGGAACTTCAACCCGCCCTCGTGCCCTTTCGGATGAAATTCAAAATCCGTGCCCTTGGTATACTGGAATATGAAGTTATCCAGCAGCCCGTCGGACATGGCCAGGTTATACCCGGGCATATGGGCTATGGAAGCCGCGGAACCGGATTTCACACTGAGGGCGAAACCGGCCCCATCGAAACTGAAAGCCGTTAGGTTAACCTTGCTTATAAGACCTGGCAGCAACGGGGCGACAAAACCGGGCGTGACGGCGGCGTGGAGCGTCCAGCTACCACGGTCGTAAGCGAAGGTCAGCACGTTTTTTGCGCTGAGCGGCACATTGTTGTCCCGGAAAGCCTTGTCAATGGACGCCAGCATGCCGTTGGTCAGTCCCGTCATCACCATTTCCATAAGGCCGTCTTTATCCAACCTGGCTCCGAAAGCGGACTTGGGCCCGAAAGCTATATCGGCGTCTATCTTCACCACTTTTACAGCCAGTTTATTATTGCCTTCGAAGGAAGGTTTTAGGAGTATGGTGGGCTCTACTTCTATACCATTATAGTTAACGGTCACATTGCTGAAAGCAATGTGGTCCCCCTGGCGGAACAGCGTGGGGGCTGACGGATCCACGACCTGCATTTTTATTCCCGGCAGGTCCGTCATGCGGTCGCTGAGGGCCTTGAAGGGCAGCTTTATGGTCATATCCAGGGCCGGGGAGGGTATGTTGGGAGCCCTGGTCAGGCCGAACGTCTCAGGTTGAGCCGGAACGGGAACGGCCGGCAGGCTTTCCTCTAAAAGCTTCAGGTCCGAAGCGCTGACGGAACCGAGGTCGAAGTCACCCGCAAAACCCGATACGGTAAGACCTGTTGCCGCTATTACAGCGAAGATCAGTTTTTTCATAATTAGCCCTCTCTGTTCCAATAGTTTAACAGGCGGGCGGCATGATCATAAGTGTCTTAAGACCTAGTCCCCTGGCCCAAAAGTCCCCCTATACACGAAACAAATCAAAAACATAGCCCGCGAATGCTTCCGGAAAACCACTACATTGTAAAGCACAATATTACTGCCAATGCATCTCAGCAGTATTATGACCGGGTGTAACAGCTCAACAACGAACTGCCGTTTGTGATGTGACTGGGCACAAAATAAAGAAGGCGCGGTTTTCAGGCCGCGCCCTCTTTATTATTTTGAATCGATTTTGGTGCTACCTGGGGCTGAAATAAGTTAGCGTGAACTTATTAAAATCCACTTTCTTCTCCAGGATCACCATCCCTTTGGAAGTCAGATCCTCCATGGTTACATCCAGCGCTTTTTTGGCGTCGCTCGGGAAGCTGAACACGGCGCTTGTATATTGCTGTGTTACCAGCTTGAACGGCGCGAGGAAGACGATTTTATATTCGTTCCCTCTCTGGCGCTTTTCAAGGATCACGGCTTTTACACCGCGCAGCACTCCCGCGGTCTCCTCCATCGACTTTGCGGCGTCCCCGTCGAAAGAGAAGCTGTTCCTGCCGTAGGTCTGGGGTTCCATCGAAGCCACCGCGATGGTAGCCAGGTAGGTTATGGTAAACGTAGGGCCGGACGTTCTTTTCTCAAGCACGGGCATCCCAAGCGCTTCCAGCGTCTTCTTGCATTCCTCGGCCGCTTTCTGGGCCGTACTGTCCGACATGAATGTGCCGCTGACGTGTTTCGCTATCTGCATATCTACAGGAGCCTGGAAAAAAATGCTGAATTTGGTGAATTCGGACTTTTTTTCCAGTACGATGTACCCCGTGCGCTGCAGCGAGAGCGCCGCTTCTTCCATAGCGCGGGGGGCGTCGCTTGTCAGCGTGAAAGCGCCGCTTTCAAATCCGAAGGTCTTCATTCCCGGTACGTCACCAGATGCGGACTCTGAGTTTTCCACGCGAACGGGCTTTTCTGGCGCCGGAACAGCCACGCTTTCCATTTTATCGGCCCCAGGCATTTCGTCCATAACGGCATCCCTGAAGTCGGAAGGCACGTTACTTTTTGTACGCGTGAAAACGAACGTCGCGGTGGTAACGGCCACGATAGCTAATAAGGCTAGTTTTGCTTTCATATATTCATCTCCCATTTGTAAGGTGTTTTCTAAAAGGTGTTTGACGTACTTTCATTGTACCCCCCACCCGTATACTTTGTCAAGGGCCCTTTGCTATAGTGTAGCGATTTTTTTAAAATGTCATGGTGGCGGCAAGTAGAAATGTCATGGTTTGAGGTAAACTAACCCTTCAGGCAACTAGCCAGGAGGGATTAAATGGAGCAACTAACCATGAGCAACCAGGATATAGACAAACTTAA
>CAIPTO010000147.1 GCA_903867985.1 uncultured Elusimicrobia bacterium
TGGTTAGTTGCTCCATTTAATCCCTCCTGGCTAGTTGCCTGAAGGGTTAGTTTACCTCAAACCATGACATTTCTACTTGCCGCCACCATGACATTTTAAAAAAATCGCTACATTCCTTCAGATATGCTATCAGTTCCGCGGGATAATCGGTTATAATGGCATCAACGCCCCAGCTGACTGCTTTGTCTATGTCACGCTTGTCATTCAACGTCCAGGGCGCCACTTGTATCCCGTTAGCATGCAGGTGATCAACAACTTCCTTATTTATCCATTTAAATTCGGGGCTTATAATATCGGCCTGCGACGCTTTGGCCACAGCCGCCAGATCCATCAGATTAGCCTCGGTTAGCTGCGAGATCCTTATTTTAGGCTCCAGCTTCTTTACAGCCTTAAGCGTGCGCCAGTCGAAGGACTGCACGATGATCCGCTCCGTCATCCCATATTTAGCCGCCGCATCCACAACAAGCTTAGCGAAGGTTTCGGGATCGGGCGACATTTCCGATTCACCGGGCACGATCTTGGTCTCTATGTTGAATCCCACTTTGGCGGCGGCCGGCTCGGTTGAATTTCTTACCAGCTCGAACACTTCGGCCAGCGTAGGTATCTTTTCGCCGGGGCTGGGGATCTGGGTGGGAAATCTGTCGTTCTTAATGGTGCCGCAGTCGTATTGCTTGAGCTCTTCAAGCTTGAGCGATATTATTGGTACAGGATGAGTCAGTTTTTTGCCATCGGGTCCCAGGCATATCTCAGGCACGATAGACTTCTCGTGCGAAATAACTATAACACCGTCCCCGGTGACATTCATGTCCATTTCCAGAACATCCACGCCCACGCGCAAGGCCTCCCTGAAAGCCGCGAGAGTGTTTTCCGGCCTGGTCCCGCGGGTACCGCGGTGGCCGTGCACATCTATATGTTTCAGGTTTTCCTGGGCGCTCAAAGCGGACACCGCCGATATCAGAACTATAATCATTATTTTTTTCATAATTCCTCCGATTATAAATTATCCCTGGGCTGCGCGCTTGTGATGCACATTCCAGGTGGCGGCGAACAGCGCCGCGGCTATAGCGCAAGCCGCGAGCAGCAGAACAAACCCTCCGTCCCAGCCCCACCTATCCACAACCTTGCCTATACCAAGTTCGGCTATCACGGCGCCGAAGACATAGCCGAAGAAACCAGTAAAGCCGGCCGCGGTTCCGGCCGCTTTCTTGGGCACAAGATCCACGGCGCTCACCCCTATCAGCATAACCGGGCCGTATATAAGAAAGCCTATGCCGAAAAGCGCTATTGAATCCACCGCGAAACGACCGGGAGGGTTCTTCCAGTATATCCACACGAACACCGCCACAAGGACCATATAGATGAAAGAGACCGGGCTCCTGCGCCCTCCGAAGAAACGGTCGCTGGCCCAGCCGGCCAGAAGCGTTCCCGGTATACCGGCGGCTTCATATACGAAAAATTGCCAGCGCGCCATATCCGGGGGGCAGGCTTTGGCGGCCGTAAGATAAGTTGGCGCCCAGTTCAACACTCCGTAGCGCACCACATACACGAAAATATTAGCCACGGCTATTATCCACAACGGCTTATTGTTTACGATAAAATTCAGAAATATTTCTTTAGCGCCAAGCTCCTTCTCCGGGTCGGCCACGCCGGTGTCAGGATGGTCGTTTTTGTAATCTTCGATAGAGGGCAGGCCGCAGGATTGCGGCGTGTCGCGTAAAAAGACCAGAAGGACGACGCCCATTCCCAATGCCAGAAAAGCTGGCGCGTAAAATATCACGCGAAATGCCAGACCGGAGTCCAGCGCGGCGCCCACCGCGAACACCGAGGCCAGCGCTATGGCGGCATTCACAAGGGGCCCCACCAGTCCGCCGCCCAGATTGTGCGCCAGGTTCCACGCCGCGAACACGGTGCCGCGTTCCTTGTCCGAAAACCAGTGGGTAAGCGTGCGCGCGCAGGGAGGCCAGCCCATGCCCTGCGCCCAGCCGTTGAGGAACCAGAGCGCGAACATCAAGCCTATCGAACCGGCGACAGTGGGAAAGACCAGATTCAGCAGGCCGGAAAGGAGGAGTCCGGTGGCCATAAAGTAGCGGGGATTTGAGCGGTCCGAAACGTTGCCCATTATAAACTTACTCAGGCCGTAAGCTATGGCGAGGCCGGTAGCGATAAGGCCTACGTCGCCCTTGGACATGCCGTAATCCCTTATCAAATACGGCTTGGCCAGAGAAAAATTATTGCGCACGAAATAAAAGAAGGTGTATCCGCTAAAGACGCTCAGCATCATCTGCCAGCGCAGACGCCTGTACCCGGAAGCCGCTTTTTCTTTTGGAAGCGGCTCCGCGAACGCCGCGGGACGGTAAATGGAAAATAGTTTTTTTAACATAAAGTCTCCGTAGGCAAAAACCCGTCTGATGGCCCTTATAGTCCGGCCTGCCGCGCTGTCTTGCTGCCGTACTGCCGCGCTGAAGCGCGCTGTTTACTTTTTCTCCAGTTCTTCTCTGGTCAGACGGCGGTACTGTCCTGGCTGGAGCTCGCCAAGTTTTAGACTGCCGAAGGCGATACGCTTCAGCTTGGTGACTTCGTGGCCCAGAGCCAAAAACAGCCTGCGTATCTCGCGATTTTTGCCTTCAGTTAATTCAACCGTCAAATGAGACTCCTTCTCGCTGACCTTGCGGGGTGTGATACGCGACGGCTTCAGCAGCTCGCCGGCATCCATTACACCTGCCCCGGCCCTGATCAATTCCTCCCGGCTGACGCGCCCCTTTACCGTCACAGTGTAAACACGCGGTATAGCGTTAGCCGGGTCGGTAAGATAGGCTGAAAGCCTGGTATCGTTAGTGAGTATTAATAATCCGGTGGAGGCCATATCCAGGCGGCCTACCGGGTGGAGATTGCTCAGTTCAGCCGGCAGCAGGTCGAACACGGTACTTCGCCCTTTTTCATCTGATTTTGTGGTTACCACGGAGGCGGGCTTGTTCAGCATTATCGCGATCCACTCGTCCCTCAACACCGGTTTCCCGTCCACGGCAAATTTGTCTATTTCCGGAGTAACCTGATACATGGGGTCCCTGACGGTACGGCCATTGACCTGCAGGCGGCCGGCCAGGATCCATTCCCTGGTCCGGCTGCGGGAAGCCGCGCCAAGTTTAGACAGCGCGCGTTCCAAAGGGACTTTCCCGAATTCTATCGCCATGGTTGTTATATGATTATTAACTTGGTGGCTCTTCACGGTTTTGGCAGGGCAACAGTTTCCAATGTTCGCGGGGCCTGCCGGGGGACTGGGACGCAAAACCAGTGTCGGCCACACCGTGGCCGCACTTCCCGTGCGGGCCCAGTGTCACAAGCTCCACCCGCCCTCACCGCTATGCAAGTTTCGGGCTCCGGAGGGTTTTGCTAACCCAGATCCCCCGTCACCCGCTCCAAAACTATTTCTTTATAAACCCACGGAAACCAATGTGTCAGGTAAAAAGTGACGGCGGCTATTGAGCCTTTTAGAGCAGCGGATTAGAGATCAGACCGTCGGCCAGTTTAGGCTCGAACCAGGTGGACTTGGGAGGCATAACCTGGTTATCATCGGCTACGGATATCAGTTCATCCAGCGAGGTGGGGTAAAGCGCGAAGGCGGCCTTCATTTCCCCGGAGTTCACGCGCTTCTCAAGTTCTTTAAGCCCGCGGATCCCTCCTACAAAATCAACGCGCGTGGATTTTCGCAGATCCTGTATCCCCAGCATCTTATCCAGCACCAGATCCGACAGCACGCTGACATCAAGCGCCTTCACGGGATCGTCCGTTTTGGAGGGAGTAGGGACAGCCGGTTTCATCAGGTACCATTTAGCATCCAGATACATTCCGAATTCCCGACGAGCGGCCGGTTTAGCCTGGCCGGAAATTTCCGTAACAGAAAACTTCTCACGCAGTTTCGCCAGAAAGATCTCCGGGGTCATGCCATTGAGGTCCTTGACCACGCGGTTATAGTCCCAGATCTTCATTTCGTTGACCGGGTAGGCCACGGCGAGATAAGTATTATAAGGCTCCGTACCGGTATGGGCGGCACCGCGGGCCTCCGCCATGTATTTTTTGATACGGGAGGCCGCGGCCGAGCGATGATGCCCGTCGGCTATATATACGGCCTTTTGTTTTTCAAAAGCTTCAATGATAGTTGTTATGTCGGATTCGTCGTCCAGCACCCAGAGGGTATGAATGACGCCGCCGATCCCTTCCACGGAAAATTCGGGAGTCTCATTTACTTTTTTCTTTATTACTGCATCCACCTCGGCGATCTGCTTGTAAGCTATGAGCCCGGGACCCGTCTGGGCCTTTACGAATTTTATCTGGTTTACCCTGTCCTCCTCCTTTATCGGACGCGTGAATTCGTGTTTGCGGATGCGGTTTGAATCATAATCGTCCACGCACGCGCCTACCACAAGGCCGGTCTGAACATGCTGGCCCATCTTAAGCCGGTAGACATAGAAGCAGGGTTTCTCTTCGCGGATAAGCACGCCTGAATCCATCATTTTCCGGAAATTTTCAGCCGCCTTTTTATAAACAGCTTCCGAGTAAACGTCGGTTCCTTCGGGGAGGTCTATCTCAGCCTTGGAAACATGGAGAAAGCTCAGCGGCCTGCCAAGGGCCATTGCGCGCGCTTCTTTGGAATCCAGCACGTCGTAAGGCGGCGCTATAACATCCTGCGCTTTGCCTTTCGCGGGCCTGATACCGTAAATGGGATTAAATAAAGGAAGCTTTTTCATGTCTATAGCCTCATTATCGCCTGCCGCGCTGTCTTGCTGCCGTACTGCCGCGCTGTTATATCTTATCGCCGTTGACGGCGTTGGTTATCTTACCCGTCAGCAGGTAGTCGGCTATCTGCTCGGCGGCCTGGCGCGCCACGGTGACCTGCGCGTCTTTAGTGGATGCGGCGATGTGCGGAGTGGCTATGACATTCTCCATGCCGAAGAAGATATGTTCGGTGGCCGGCTCTTTGGCGTAAACATCGCACGCGAGACCTGCCATCTGGCCGCTAAGGAGGGCTTCCTTTATATCGGCCTCCGCCATAATGCCGCCGCGCGCGCAGTTTATGACGCGCACGCCTTTCTTCATCCTGGATATAGCGTCCTTATTCAGCATCCCCTTAGTGGCCGGGTTAATGGTCACGTGGTACGTGATAAAGTCGGACTTGGCGTACAATTCTTCAAGAGTGGCCGTCTTTACTCCCAGCGCGCTGGCGCGCCCGGCGGTCATGGCCGGATCAAAAACCAGCACGTTCATCTTCAGGCCAAGCGCGCGGTCCGCGACAACGGCGCCGATATTGCCGCAGCCCACGACGCCAAGCGTCTTGCCGGTTATCTCCACTCCCTCAAATTTTTTCTTCTCCCACTTGCCGGCGTGCGTGGACGCGTTGGCCTGAGGAATATGGCGCGCCAGCGCCATCATCATGGCTATGGCGTGCTCCCCGGTGGAAACGGTGTTCCCGAAAGGCGTGTTCATCACCAGCACTTTTTTCTCGGAGCAGGCGGGAACATCGATATTGTCAACTCCGGACCCGGCGCGGGCCACAGCCTTCAGGTTTTTGGCGGCCTCGATTATGTCGCGGGTAAGCGTTGTGGCCGAGCGCACTATTATCGCGTCGAACTGATCAGCGCAAGCTTTAAGTTCTTCGGGCTTCATTCCGGTCTTCACCACCGGCTCAAGGCCTCTCTCTCTCAGAATTTTTTCGCAGAGCGAATCTGCTTTATCGGCGATCAGAACTTTTTTCATTTCGCTGCCTCCTTGTCATATTCTTTAGAAACGGCGTCATAAGCCCAGTCCAGCCATTGCGTGAGGATTTCCACGTCGGAAGTCTCAACGGTGGCGCCGCACCACACGCGGATGCCGGCCGGAGCTTTGCCGTATGAATTAATGTCGTAGGCCACGCCTTCTTTGTCAAGCATCGAGGTTATCTTTTTGGCGGCTTTGGTCTTTTCTTCGTCGGCCAGCCTAACAAACCAGCCGGCTGTGATCTTCAGGCATACCGAGGTATTGGAGCGGATCTCCTTAGTCTCTGCAAGGAAAGCGGCCCAGGGGGATTTCTCAACCCATTTTTCCAGAACGTTAAGGTTGGCGGTGGAGCGCTCTACCAGGCCTTTGCAGCCGCCGATGGATTCAGCCCACTTAAGAGCGTCTACCGCGTCCTCAACGCACAGCATCGAAGGAGTGTTGACCGTATTGTATTCAAGTTCCCCCGGCTTTAGCTTACCCTCGGCGGCAAGGCGGAAGATCTTCGGCACGGGCCAGGAAACTTTGGGTTCGTTTTCTTCCATACGCCTGACGGCCCTGGGCGACAGGATTATGACCCCGTGCGCGGCTTCCCCGCCCAGCACTTTCTGCCAGGAGAAGGTAATGACGTCGAGCTTGGCGTAATCCATATCCATGGCGAAAATACCTGAAGTGGCGTCGCAGATGGTAAGGCCTTCCCTGTCTGAGCTTATCCACTTCAAATCCGGCACTTTTACGCCGGAGGTGGTGCCGTTCATCGTAAAAATCACATCATGCGAAAAATCGGCTTTGCCCAGGTCGGGAATCTTGCCGTAATCGGCTTTGTATTCCTTAACATCCGGCAGTTTCAGGTACTTGATCGCGTCGGTCATCCAGCCTTTGCCGAAGGATTCCCAGCCGAATATGTCAACAGGGCGCGGACCAAGCATGGTCCACATGGCCAGTTCCACGGCTCCCGTGTCGGAACCGGCGACCACGCCTATGCGGTAATCGGCGGGGAGGCCTAGAACTTTCTTCATCCGGTCTGAAACTTCCTGCAGCCTGGCTTTACCTTCTTTGGAGCGGTGGGATCTGCCGACAAGCGCGTTCTTTAGAGCGTCAACGGTCCAACCGGGCCTCTTGGCGCAGGGGCCTGAGGAAAAATTAGGACATTTGGTCTTTATAGCAGGTTTCTGCATATATATTCTCCTTGATCGTCACTTTATTAATACTGTCCGCATTCCGTAACCGCACCGGCAAATGGTTTGAGGTAAGCGCGGAACTAAATATATCGTCTTGCGCTAATTCTAACTTTTTATATCCCCCGCTGACAACCCCGCCCGGCGAAGCTTTCCGGGCCGCCGGCACTGCTTTTCTCCGTGCTATAACTCTCGGAACTTTTTCTGGATTTTTTGATTTATCCATTGAAACTGAGCCTTAATATCTATAGAATAGATGGATATGATCAAGGTTTGGCGCTTTAAAGACGAATGGCTTATGCGGGCCCTGGAAGGGGTTAAAGGGGCGGATGAGGCGTTTATCGCCAAAATACGCTCGGAAAAAAAGCCGTACCTTTCCCACGCCCTGGTGGACGCGGACCTCTTTACGGCCCAGCAGCTGGGCGAAATAGTTGAACTGACCTTCAAGGTAAAATATCTGCCGCTGATCCCGGAAAGCGCTGACAAGTTCGGTCTTACGCTGGTTCAGGAAAGAATGTGCCGCAAGCATCAGTTGATTCCGGTTGGCGTGTCGGAGGGTGAAATCCGTCTTGCTATGGCCGACCCGCTCAATCTGCAGGCACAGTCGGACGTGGAGACGGTAACAGCGCGCCGCGTGATACCGTTTTTTTCCCTGCCGCGCGCGGTCGCATCCTGCCTGGAAAAAATTTTCAGCTCAGAAAATGTGATCAACGAGCTTCTCAGCAAAGTGGGCGCTCCTGATGAGATACAACTCCTGGACGAGGATATCCCCGGAGATATCTCAGGTGATGACGGCTTAAGCGTAACTACGCCGGTGATAATGCTGGTCAATTCTATAATTTCGCAGGCCCATCATAAACGCTCTTCCGACATCCATATCGAGCACGGGGAAAAAGACAGCCATGTGCGCATAAGGGTGGATGGCACGCTCAAAAACATTATGACCATCCCCCACAATCTTGCGGCCGGGCCGATGGTGTCCCGCGTAAAGATCATGGCCAACCTGGATGTTTCCAATCACATGCGCCCACAGGACGGCAGGGCCAAGATACGCATAGGCGGCGCTGAGATCGGCCTGCGCGTCTCAACTCTACCCACCGCCTACGGCGAAAAGGTTGTTATCCGCATACTTGACCAGCGCGCGGCCGAAGTGCCTTTCGAAAAACTTGGTTTCGCGCCGGAAGTATCCAGTGTGATAGAGACCTGCCTTCAGGCTTCGCAGGGGATGATACTGGTGACCGGACCCACGGGTTCCGGTAAAACCACCACGCTTTATTCGGTCCTTAATAAGATCCGCAGCGAGGGAACGAATATTGTTACCGTTGAAGACCCGATAGAATACAAATTGACGGGAGTAAATCAGGTGCAGGTGAATGAAAAACAGGGACTTACCTTCGCCTCGGTGCTTAGATCAGTGCTGCGTCAGGACCCGGATACCATAATGGTAGGTGAGATACGCGACCGGGAAACCGCGGACATCGCCTTCCAGGCAGCCATGACCGGCCATATGGTTTTTTCCACACTTCACACCAACGATTCGGTCTCCACCATCGTCCGGCTTACGGATATGGGTCTGGACCGGTTTAAGATCTCTCCCGCTTTACTTGCCATAACGGCTCAGCGGCTGGTGCGCAAACTCTGCCCGAACTGCACCGAAAGAGTTCCCGAATCTGAAATAGACAAGAATCTCCTCGCGGCCATGGGGGAATACGGTTTTGAGAAAGCCGTTTACAAGGGCGTCGGCTGCAAGACCTGCGACGGAAGCGGCTATGCCGGCCGCACCTCCATGGTTGAACTGCTGCGAGTGACCCCGGGTGTTAAAGACCTTATAAATTCCGGAGCCAGCGCGGCCGAGATCACCAGTGTGGCGCTGGCCGAAAAAGCTCTGCGCACAATGACTCACGACGCGCTCTGGCACCTGTCAATGGGCCACACGGACCTTGCGGAAGTGTCGTCCTATATAACCCTTGAAAAGAAGAGCGCGTTTTCAGAACACCGAAAGACCACGCGTCCTCACACTGCGCATGGCGCTGTTCACGCCTCCGCACCGGTTCCGGATCGCCGAAAGACCCCGCGGCACGCTTCAGCGCCGGGCACGGCGCACGCTGCTACAGCTGCCCCGCCTTCGGGAAAGCTGCGCGTGATAATAGCCGATGATGACGCCATAATGCGCATGGTGCTTAAAAAATTTATTGAGGGAGCTGATTTTGAAGTTATTGAGGCCGTGGACGGCGAAGCCGCGCTTAACGCTATAGCTTCCGGTACGCATCCTGACCTCCTGGTTTCGGACATACATATGCCAAAGATGAACGGCTATGATCTGGTAAAAGGCGTTCGCGAAACCCTGGGCATACTGGATATGCCGGTGATAATCCTGACTACCGAAAGTTCCGACAAAAGCCAGGAGCTGGCTTTCAAACTGGGCGCGGACGACTACATCATGAAGCCTTTCAAAGCCCCGCTGGTGATAGCCAGGATAAACGCCGCGCTACGCCGGGCCGGCAAGCTTAAATAGACGTTATGGCTGAACGCAAAAGAATCAGGCTGAAAAAGACAAAACCCGTATAATTTGATACTATAGGCATTATGGAAGAATCCAAGAAAAAAATACTCATTATTGAGGACGACCAAACGGTGCAGACCGTGCTCAAACTGGTTTTCACGGAAGCCGGCTATCAGGTGTTCGCCGCTCTGGATGCGATGCAGGGTGTAATGATGGCAAAGCAGATAAAGCCGAACCTTATCGTGCTTGATATCATGATGCCGGCTGGAGGCGGATTCGTTGTTTATGAACGCCTTAAAATGGCGTGCTGCTCAGCCCCGATTCCGTTTCTGATTTATTCCTCCATGGACCCCTCCGTTATCAGAAAAAAAATACCCGAAGATCCTTCTGTCACGATACTCAGCAAGAGCTCCAATATAACAGCGTTAAGGGAAGCCGCGTCAAAACTTATCAATAGCTGAATCCGGCATTAATAGGCATACGGAGTGCGCAATAAAAAAGCCCCATTAAGGGGCTTTTTTATTTACGCTATTGGGAAGCGTCAGCCTTGTTTTACGGGCAGAGTAAAATGGAACACAGATCCATTCCCAGGCTCCGACTCAGCCCAGATCTTTCCTTTATGGGCCAGAATTATTTCTTTTGAGATCGCCAGGCCAAGCCCGGTGCCGCCTTTTTTGCCGCCGCTGTCCAGCTGTTCAAAAGCCTGAAAAAGCTTAGGCAGATCTTCGGCCTTAATGCCGATACCGGTATCCCGGACGGAAACATGCAGGCTGCCGCCTTCAAGAGCGGCATGAACGGTGATGCATCCTTTTTCAGTATGTGTTATCGCATTATTCAGCAGATTCGTAAGGACCTGGGTGATCTTATCTTTATCAGCCATCGCCCGGGGAATGCCCGCGCCCATGTCCACTTTCAATTCCAACCCTTTGCCTTGCGCCAGAAGACCCATATTTTGGGTTGTTGTGTTAATTAAGCCGCTTATATCGGTATCAGCAATATCAAAAGTCATTTTACCGGCGGCTATTTTCTGAAAATCAAGGACATTGTTTATCAGGCGCCCCAGCCGATCGGCGTTTCCGTGCACGAGTTCAAGCAGGCTTTTGTGTTCCGCGCTCAGGCCGCCAGCCTCCTCCAGAATAAGGCTGACGCCAAGCATTATAGAGGTCAACGGGCTTCTCAATTCGTGGGAAACCAGGGAGGCGAATTTTGATTTCGTGTCCGCTGTTTCCTTTATGGTCCGCTCCGCCCGCTTCTGTTCAGTAATATCCCAATTGGTCCCGACCATCTTTAATGGCCGCCCTGAATAGTCGCGCTGTACGATGGCAAGAGCTCTGATATCACGGATAGAACCGTCCGGCCAGAGGACGCGGAACTCAGTGTCAAAATCTTTTTCGCCGCGTATCGCCATCTGGATCTCGGCGTCTCCCCGCGCTTTATCGTCAGGATGGAGCCCATTCTGCCAGGACTCGTATGCGCCGGCGAAATCATTTTTTTTAATGCCGTAGAGCACGTGCATCTGCTCATCCCACACGAGTTTATTAGCGGCGATGTCGTAATCCCACACACCCACGCCGCCGGCGCGTGTGGCCAGCGTCAGTCGGTCTGAAGCCTGCTTAAGCGCGTCTTCCGCCTGCCTGCGGATCATCGCCGTCCCGATATGTGCCGCTATTCCTTCCAGGCATTCAATTATATCCAGGGTGAAAACCCCTTTGCGCCGGTCATCAATATGGATCAGCCCGATGATCCTGTCCTTGGTGCGGATCGGTACCAGGGCCATGGAGGCATAGCCGTGATGCATACACTGATTCCGGGGATGATAGCGCGGATCCTTGGCGGCCGGGAGATCCAGCAGCGGGATGGAATCGTTGGTCCAGAAACTCCCCCCGCGCGTAAAGAGCGGATTGGAAAGGTCGGTTTTGCCGGAAATCACCAGACCGCAGGTGCATTCCAGCCTGACTTTTCCGTCTTTATCCCGGCATATTGCGCCATCCGCGTCACGCGCTATCAGCGTATTTTCAGTCAGCAGAAAACCTTTAGGGAAGCCATCCTGTGAAAGATACGGGAAATCCTCACCGTCCTGAATGCGGATACCAACTGCGTCAAAGCCTGTCTCCGCCTTAAGCATGGCGACGAATCTCCGAATTAAGTCCTTTAAATCCGCCTGCTCGCTGAATATCCGCACCGCCTCCTCTCTGATATTCGTATATGTTTCCACCTGCTTGCGCTCCGTAATATCTACAACCAATCCCACAATATTGGCGACCTTATTGTTTTTATCTTTGATCGCCGACACAGACAGATCGCCCCAGAAGATCGATCCGTCTTTTCTTATAAAGCGCTTTTCAAGCCGGTATTTATCCACCTTTCCTTCCATGATTTTAAGGAACCATTCATTACTTATCTCTTTATCATCCGGATGCGTAAGATCCGAATTGGTCAGATTTTTCATTTCTTCACTGTCATAGCCGAAGCTGTCCAGCCACCAATGGTTGAATATCATGTATTTGCCGGTATTATCAACTATAGCGATACCGGTATTTGCAGTATCAAAAATAGTTCTTATTTCTTCTTCACTCCTGCGCAGCTGCTCGCTCCGGATATATGCCTCGGTAACATCTCGGAATACCAGCACAACCCCGAAAGTTACGCCCGCCGCGTCATGGATGGGCGCGCAGCTGTCCGCGATCTGATACTCCGTGCCGTCGCGTGCAATGAGCACGGTGTGATTAGCCAGGCCCACTGTGGCGTTCTCGCGCAGCGCCTTCTCCACCGGGTTTTCAGCCGCGGCGCGCGTCTCCGCGTGGATGATACGGAAAACATCCATAACAGGACGACCCTTAGCCTCAGCCGTGGTCCAACCGGTCAAACGTTCAGCCAGGGCATTAAGCCTTGTGACGCGGCCCGCGGTGTCAGTGGTGATTACGCCGTCGCCAATAGAACGCAGCGTGGATGATAATAGCTCTTCGCTCTCCTGCACTACTCTCTCCGCGACCTTTTCTTTAAAGCGGATAATAGTGTAAAACACACTATAGATCATACCCACCGCCAGCAATATCAGCGCCAGCTCCAGGTATCCCCTGGTTTTAACAGCGGTGAATACCATATCGCGGTCAATCTGAGTTATAATTACCCAGCCTGAGCCCTCCACCGATTGCATGGCGCTGAAAACTTTTACGCCGCGGTAGCTTCTGCCCTCAAAAAAGCCTGAGTATTTTTCATTAATGGCTTTAGCGGCGGGCAGTTCGCTGTCTGAAAGACTATGCCTGAACTTAAGGGCCGAATCCTTTCTGAATGCTAGATCGTTCAAATAAATAACATCATTCCCTTCTTTTCTGACCAGCAGGGTCTCGGCGGTCGCAAAAAAAAGCGGCGACGCTTTCAGCATGGGATAAAACTCTGTTTTCGGGTCTATATTTATAACCAGCACGCACAGGGTTTTTCCGCCCCGCCCGCCACCGACTGATATAGGGCTCATTTTTGTGATGCGCGGCCGTCCGTCCGCGGCCAGATAAAGGTCGGTCATCAGCGGCGTACCTTTTTGATAAGCCCGCGCGAAAGCCTCCGTGAAATCTTTTTCAGTCCCGGAGGCGTAGCCGGGAGTTGCCGCTATAATAACTCCCTTTGGTGACACGAAAGCCAGCGAAGCGTCGCGCTTTTGTATCAGACGATCATTAAGCCAGGTGTTCAGTTCCCTGCGCCTTGAGCCGGGTTTTGCTATTTCATCTGAAATTATCCCGCCAAAAAATGGTTGAAGACTGAGCAGCACAGTATCCCGGTAATGCCCATCGAGCCAGTCGGAGATCTGCGCGGCCTTGTAAGAATTTATTACTGCAAGGTCACGGCTTATCTCTTTAATCGCACTTCCTTGGTCCCTGGCGACGACAAGAAACCAGATTCCCAGCGCCGCCGCAAGAGTAATCAGCAAAGCGCCCGCCGCTTTGGTTAAATATTTAGTATTAAGAGACGACATCACGATTGTTTTTCCTTTAAAAATTATTAATGATTCGGCCCAAGCTGCTACCGCGGCCGCGCAAAACGGATCATTGGACGGTGCCTGAAAGCCGCAAAATCTGCCCCCCGCCCCCTTCCGCATTTTCAATAATAGCAAAAATGCGTGGCTTGCTGAAATAGCGCGGACGCCGTGTAGCGATTTTTTTAAAATGTCATGGTGGCGGCAAGTAGAAATGTCATGGTTTGAGGTAAACTAACCCTTCAGGCAACTAGCCAGGAGGGATTAAATGGAGCAACTAACCATGAGCAACCAGGATATAGACAAACTTAA